>CAYSHJ010000230.1:0-8566 GCA_964430385.1 uncultured Planctomycetaceae bacterium | reverse complement strand
CGACCCGCTTCCACGTCTCGGCGATCGTGAAACCGGACTGCGAGAAAAACATCCCCGTGGCTTGAGTCATCATCGCCAGTTGGAAACTGGATTGCAGATCGTCAGGAGTTTCGCCGAAACAGACCGTGCGCGACGCCCCGGCGCACAATCCGTCACGTCGGCCGATCGCCGTCAGCGTGCAGAAGCGTTCGACCGGATTGGTCGTCAAGGTCCAATGTCGGAAGCGTTGCGAGATGCCGTCCGCGCAGATCTGCAAACGTACTGGCACGACGCGATGCTTGAGTAAACGGTGCGAGAGTTGTCCCGCGATCAGGGCTTCGGATTCGCCGTGTTCGAACGTGCGGGCCGTGGCTTCGACGGCGTGAGCCACCTGCAGGCCCAACTCGCGCAGCCGCTCGCATTCCAATGCGTTCAGCGTCAGGCGAAAGTCTCGCAACTGTGGGGAGACATCAATCGTCTTACCAACTCCGGTATCGCTGGCGACGACGCGGCCGCGGCACAAGTCCTCGACCAACACGGAATGTGGCTCGTACCAGGGTCGCTCTTTCGATTGAAAACCGTGTCCGATCAGCGGACCTTCGAAGAGCTGTGCGGAGTCAGCATTGCTGGACAGCACGACTCGCGCTTCGGGCATCAGGAACAACGAGAGCGCCGGCTCCGACGAGCTGTGTCCCGGAAAGTCCGCTCCGCTGGTGAACCACGTTAGATTGCTCGGCCGTTGCAGCAGCAACGCGGAGTAACGCTTCTCGCGCAAGAACTCGGCGATTCGCCGGTGCTTCTGCTCGATGTCGTTGGAGCGTTCAGGGCTGAACGTGGGCAGTTCGCCGGACGACTGGAATTGAGGAGCTTCGGCCAAGATAGTCATGACAATTTCCCGCGCGGATGTGCCCCGGGACGATGGGTTGTGGCGGACAAGATACCAAGGAAAATTCTCAGCCGATAGAATTTTCTCCCGAGTAGCCCTCAGGATCGCCTTAACTTTGCCGATTTTGCTGGAAACCGGGATTGGCCAGGCCTCACGCCAGATCATTTTCTCCGTCGCTCGCTGAAGCCTGAACTCCCTTATGGAAGCCGGAACTCCCTCATGGCCCGCTACGAAACCGACCGCGACAACTTGATTCAGGAAGCCACGGCATTCGTGCGCCGCGTGGAGTTTCGCGTCCCGTTTCTGAACGAGCCGATTGTCGCCGGCTTCAAGCGGAGCGGCGCTTGGTCGGTTTACTTTGCCGCCGATCCTGTCTTTCAGTTCGATGCCGAAAGTCGATTGCGTCGAGCCTATGTCAATGGGTTCCTATTTCGAACGCAAGGCTCGACGCTTGCTCGCCTTGAGCGTTCGCAAATGTTCGACGAAACCACTTTGCGGCGACACGATTTGACCGACCGAGAGTTGTTCGCCTTCCGCGAACGAATGTGCGATCAACTCAGTCAACTGCACGCGGCGATGGAGAACGGGTTTTCCGAGCCATTGCGACAAGTCCCGGAACTCGACGACGTGATGTCGGACGTGCGCGACTCGCTACGTCGCGTATTGGACGCGGGGGTTCCTTTGGCTCATCCAATCGCAGGACGGAGATGAGGCCGGCATGTCCGATCTGCGCTGGGGACTGGAGTTCACTCATCCCGAATGGCTGTTCGGCCTGATCGTGCTGCCATGGCTGTGGTGGTGCTTTCGACGCAGCTTGGTGGATTTTTCCTTAGGTCAGCGAGCGGCTTCGCTGGCAGTGCGATCGTTGATGGTATTGTTGCTCGTGCTGGCGATGGCTGGGTTGACATTGCTGCGTCCGACGACTCGACAGTTTGTGATCGTCGCGATCGATCAGAGCTTGAGTGTCGGCGATGACAGCACGCACAGATTGATCGCGGACACGTTTTTGGAGGATGCTCTCGCGGCGAGCACGTTGACATCCGCAGACCGCGTGTTGTTTCTGCCGTTCGCCGCGACACCAGGATCGGTGAGTGACCGCAGCGGCACAAACATCGCTGCGGCCATCGAAGCGGCCGCGGCGGCGATGCCTCCGGACTTTGTGCCGCGCAT
This sequence comes from uncultured Planctomycetaceae bacterium, assembly GCA_964430385.1. Lineage (GTDB taxonomy): Bacteria > Planctomycetota > Planctomycetia > Planctomycetales > Planctomycetaceae > CAYSHJ01. Next base: position 6,531 of record CAYSHJ010000230.1, on the reverse strand, counting down.
CGTGCTTCTGACCGACGGTCATCAAACATCTGGCGACGCCTTGCAAGCCGCGCTCGCGACGGCGAATCGCCATCAACGCCGCCAACCGATTCCGATCACGACAGTCCCGCTGCCGACACGCGATGATCCCGAAGTACAACTCTCGGCCGTGCGCGTGCCGGTTCAGGTGCGCGAAGGAGAGCCGTTTCATGTCGAGGTGATCGTCGACGCAAATCACCAGGACGAAGGGCTGATCGAGGTCTTTCGCGGAGGACACAAAGTCCTCTCGGAACGGAGGATGGTCACAAAAGGTGAGAACCGATTTCGCTTTTCACAGTCGATTCAGACAGAACGGCTGGCTGAGTACGCCGCGCGAATCAGCGAGTTCACACAAGATACGCTGCTCGACAACAACAGCGACAGCGGTTTGGTCTTCACGTCTGGTACGCCCCGAGTGCTGTTGATCGACAGCGATCCGAAGCAGACGCAACACCTCGTTTTTGCGTTGCAGCAAGAGGGCATTCAGGTCGATGTCCGCCCGCCCGAAGGTCTGCCGGAGGACTTGTCGGACTTGCAATACTACGAATTGCTGGTGTTGTCGAACGTGCCGGCGACCGCGTTGACGCAGCGCCAAATGGAACTGGCTCGCACGTACGTGCAAGATCTGGGCGGCGGGTTCTTGATGCTGGGCGGCGATCAGTCGTTCGGGCTGGGCGGCTATTTCAAAACCACGCTCGAAGAAATCCTGCCGGTTCGCAGCGACTTCGAGAAGGAGAAAGAAAAGCCCAGCCTGGCGATGGTGCTGGTCATCGATCGCTCGGGTTCAATGGCTGGCGCCAAATTGGAAATGGCCAAGGCCGCCGGCCGCGCGACCGCCGACCTCCTCACCGTCAAAGATCAGCTCGGCGTCATTGTGTTCGACGAGGCGTTCGCGTGGACGAGTGAGTTCCAATCCGCCGCGAACAAAGGCCGCATCCTGGACGACATCGCCGGCATCACGATCGGCGGCGGCACGAGCATGTATCCGGCGATGGAAGAGGCCCATCAAACGCTGACGAACGCCGTCGCCAAGCTGAAGCATGTCATCGTGCTGACCGACGGCATCTCGAGCCCCGGAGACTTCGAGGGCTTAGCTCAAAACATGGCGGCGGCGCGGATCACGTGCTCGACCGTTGGAGTTGGCGACGGCGCGGCGAACGAACTGCTCGCCACGATCGCACGCATCGCTCAAGGCCGACACTTCGTCGCCACTGATCCGTCGTCGCTGCCGCAAATCTTCGCCAAGGAAACGCTGACGGCCAGCAAAGCGGCGATCAATGAAGAACCGTTCTTGCCACAGGTCATGCGGCCGACATCGACTTTGGCGGGCATCGATTTCGATTCTGCTCCGTTTCTGCTGGGCTATGTGCTGACGAAACCCAAAGCGACATGCGAACTGATCCTCGCGTCCGAGCAAGGCGACCCGTTGCTCGCTTGGTGGCGATACGGTTTGGGGACGTCGGTCGCGTTCACATCCGACGCAAGCAGCCGTTGGGCCGCCGAATGGCTGACCTGGCCGGAGTTCAGCAAGTTTTGGGCGCAGGTCGTGCGACATGCAATGCGGAAGAACGACGCAAAAGGAGTGACTGTTGAGATCCAACAGCGAGACCACCGCGCCACGATCACACTCGACGCGATCGATGCCTCGGGCCGGTTCCTGAATCAGGCCGACAGCGAACTGACGTTGATCGACCCATTGTTTGGGCAATTCAAGTTGCCACTGCTGCAAATCGCTCCCGGCCGTTATGCCGCCGAGTTCGAGACGCCGCAGGCTGGCGCGTACCATCTGCACGTATTGCAGAAATCTTTTCGCGATGGCCCGCTGCTGCATCAGCAATCACGTGGCCTGACGGTGGGTTATGCCGACGAACTGCGACTGCGTCCCACCAACGTCGAGCTGTTGAAGCAAATCGCTGACGCCACCGGCGGTCGGTTCTCGCCGTCTGTCAGCGAGGTGTTTCAAAGCGACATGGTGGGCGACGCTCACACGGCATCCACGCACAGCGCCGTTGAGCAGGCGAAACCCCTTTGGCAGGAGTTCTTGATGCTGGCACTGGTCCTGTTTGTCGCCGACGTGGCTTTGCGGCGTATCGACTTTCAGACTTGGCTGCCGGCTCGATGGCAAGCGATTGGCCAAGCTGAAGAGACCCCGCGTCGACCAAGACGACGGGTGACCGTTGCGGCCGAAAACCGACCACGGTAGTCCCAATTCCGCAGCATCGACGCATATTCGTGACGGCTTGCCGCACACGAGCCCTGAACGAAGCGAACCTTTTCCGAACAGCCTTTTTTGAGCGAGTCACAAAAATGATTCGAAAGGCCTGGTCCGAATTACTGGCCTTGACCGTTAAGCGGCTCGCCGGCACGAGGCACCGTGTGCCCCGCGACGACGTGTCGCGTTGCCCCGCTCACACATCGCACAACCGCACGGCTTCGGTGAGGCCGGCGACGGGGTCTCGCGTCGGAATGAACTCTTGGCCGACGTAGCCGGTGTAGCCGATGTCGAGCAGCTTGCGCATAATCGGCGGGTAGTTGATTTCTTGCTTGTCATCGAGTTCGGCTCGACCGGGGTTGCCCGCGGTGTGGATGTGTCCGATCACGTCTTTGCATTGCTCGATGCGACGGATCACGTCGCCGTTCATGATTTGCACGTGATAGATGTCGAACAGCAGCTTGGCTCGCGGCGAGCCGACCTTGCGGATGATGTTGGCCACGTAGTCGATGTCGTCTCCCTGATAGCCGGGATGTCCCTTCATCGGATGTGAGCTGTCGCGCGTGTTCAAGTGCTCGACGCAGATATTGACTCCCTTTTTCTCCGCGTGAGCACACAACACCTTCAGGGCTTTCACAGAATTATCAGCACCCTCTGCCAGCGAGATTTCTCCGCTTTTGGGATCTTCAGCGTCGCGCCACTTGTAGCCGGTGAATGCGATAACGCTGGGGACTCCGGCATCGGCACAGGCGTCGATCGTCGCTTTCGTGCGAGCGATCACTTCCTCGTGATAGCGCGGATTGTTCAAGCCCTTCATGAACGGCGCGCCCGGCATACCGTTGGCCGCGATCGCGCAGGTCAGCCCGTGCTTTTTGATCTCTCCCCAATCCTTCGAGTCCCCCAACTCGACCGACACGCAGCCGAGGCTCTTCGCCACGTGACAAGTCTTCTCGATGTCCCATTTGTACTCCGAAGCGTTGAAGCACCAGAACACAATCGACTGTTTGATGCGACCTTTCGTTACGGCTTTGGTGTTGGCGGCAACGGCCGTAGTCGTGACCGGATGCAACGCGGATGCCGCCCCGGCCGCGATGGCCGTCGTGAGCACGTTCCGTCGACTATACTGCGAGCCGAACACAACGGGGTGGCTGGACATGACATGCTCCTTCGAGATGTACTGTTGGTGACCAGTCGCAACGGCGGCAGCATGACTTGGCCGCACTCGCGAGGCAAGCGAACGCAAAGCAGCTTGCTGAAAGCATCGCTTGGGGGCATGAGTCATACCGCGCGCGGGCACGAATGTAACAGGCGAGCGGGGCGGCGTCAGCCCCCCGGTCCTGGGCGAATGTACCGGGGGGCTGACGCCACCCCGCTCGCCAGAATGTCTCACGGATGGGCGTGTGAGGTCTATGCCGGGAATTCGAACAGTTGTAGTGGCGAGCGGTTGCCGAGGTACTCGCCACTCTTGTCCACAACCTTGCCGTTGCCGTTGCTGTTGGCGTTGGTCGTGAGCAGCACGCACCAATTCCCGGAAGGGTGTCGGCGGACGGCGTGGCAATTCGAGAGTTTGCTTTCGAACAGCGGTTGCTCGTCTTCGACACGCCACAAAACGAGCTTGCCCTGGCCGGGATTGCCGCTGGTCGAGACGAGCCAGCAACCGCCGGGATGCCATTCGAGGTCTGTGACATAGACATCGCCGTCAGCGCCCAGCACGCCTTTCTTTTTGAGCGAGCCGGTCGTGACCTCGAAGGCCAAAACCGTCGGTTTGCCTTGCACGTTGCCACCACTCGACGGCTGCGTGCCGCCGACGAGCAACGTCGCGCCATCGGGACTCAAAGCCAAGGTTCGCACGCCGCCCGTGTCTTGCAGACGCGACATCATGAACAGTGGCGAAGTGTCGAAGTCGCACAGCTTCGCCGACGTCGCGACGTCCCATTGCGAAACGCGGCCTTCCAGCGATCCCACAAACAACGACTTCCCGTCGGGATGAAATCGAATGACCGACAAGTCTCCACCGAGTTTGATCTCACCACGCCTCTGGGAATCGAGCGACCACAAACGCACAAATCCATCGCGACCACACGTCGCGATCGTTTGACCGTCGGGGCTGATGGCCAGCCCACGAACCCAGCCGTCGTGAGCGTTCGCCACACGCCAGCTTGGTTCGGGCGACTCGCTGCAATAACGCCAATTCGCCAGGTTGCCAAAGGAATCAGCCGCGACAACGTTCAAGCCGTCAGGCAAACAGACACAGGTACTCACCCAAGCGGTCAATCCCGAAAGCGGACTGAGCGCGACGAGTTCCGGTTCCGGCGTGTCGACCACGACATACCAGCGACCAAGCTGACCTTGCATGCCCCCCGCCAGAAAGAAACAACCGCACGGGCTGAACGCCGCCGACAAGAATTGCTGCGACAGGTCGAGCGGCTTGAGTAGTTTGGGCGTCAATCGCGCTTTCACGGCGGCGAGATCGTCATTCATGCGAGCACCTCCTTCACGGCGTGCATGTCTTCGTGAGCAATCGGCAGCGGCTGGCCGTGGTTGTCATACTGCGTGCTAACCGAGTCGATGCTCAGCGCCGCGAACCAGGTATGGAACATGTGACCGATGTCGTAGGCGTCTCCTTCGACCGACGTCCCCTTCCCGTTCGTCCTGCCGACAGCGACTCCGCGCTTCACGCCGCGACCGGACATCGCCAGAGACCAAGCTTCCGGAAAATGATCGCGTCCGACGTGACCGTTGATCCGCGGCGTACGCCCGAACTCGGACATCGCGATCACCAAGACATTCTCGAGCATTTTGCATTCGGCCAAGTCCTCGATGATCGACGCGAACGCTTGATCGAAGCGCGGCATGAGGCTGGCGTGGCCGTTGAAGTTGTCGCCATGAGTGTCCCAGCCGTAGCTGGTGACTTTCACGAAGGTGACGCCGACTTCCAGCATGCGCCGTGCGAGCAGCATGTGCCGGCCGAATTCATGCTCACCGTATCGCTGGCGATCGCTCGGCGTGCAGTTCGACAAATCGAACAGCGATTGCTGACGCATCAGCTCACGAGCCGAATCAAACACGTACGCATTTGCCTCCGCCGCGCCGGGCCGACGTCGCAGTCGATATCGCTCGTCCGCCTTCATGCGGAGCGTTTGCCGCAGCTGTTCATCGGACTCCGTGACCAATTCCGGCCGCGTAAGGTTTTCCGGCGGCTTGCCGTCGCCGAACGCGACCGCTCCAAACTGCGGACCCAAGAAGCCAGCGTCTTGATAGAAAAATCCGCCGCTGCCCGGCTTGATTGACACGTACGCCGGCAGTCCGGTCCCTTGAGTGCCGAGGAGCTTCGCGACCGCCGAACCAAAAAACGGATACGTCACGCCCCGATTCTTTGGATCGCCGCGCTGAATCCGCGGGACACCGGCGGAGTGCGAGTTGTCCTGAGTACACAAGCTCCGCACGACGCAGAGGTGGTGCATTTGCCGCGCTGTCCGCGGCATCAACTCGCACACCTGAATCCCCGGCACCGAAGTCTCGATCGGTCGAAACGGGCCGCCGAATTGCGAGTTCGGCTTGGGATCCCAACTCTCGAACTGGCTCATCCCACCGTCGATCCAGATGAACAACACCTGTTTCTTCTGCCGCTTCGCTTCTTCGGCGACGGCCGCCTCGAACGGTAAGCCACTGGCCGCAACTCCGGCCGACGCGCCCGCCAGCGGAAGGCCCCCGAGCCACTGACGCCGCGACAGCCGATGTTCCCACGGTTTGCAGAGTTGGGAGTTAGCCATTGATGATCGGTCCTCTGTAGACAACTGACAACGATCATTCACGTTCAAACGAGAAATCCCACAGCTCCGTCCGTTGGCCGGACGTCTTTAATTTGTCCAGATGATATCGACATTTTCCGAGCAATTGTTCCGAGCGGTCAAAATAGTTGTCCAGCAGGCTCTTCACCTGCGGCTCGATCGTGGCCTTCTCGTCGCGAGACTGAAAGTGCGACAAAGCCACGATGCAGTATGTCCCTGGCTTCAGCGAGGGAATCTCGAAGTTACCGCTGTCATCGACGACCGCAACGTCTCCGCCCAATGCTCGCAGTCCAGCGGCGGCGACTTGAGCGTCCGTGTCGGCATCGGCCGAGCGAAACCCAACGACGGACAACTTGGCCGAGCCTTCGCGCTTCTCCGGCAACAGCAACACGCGCGCACCACGATCAGGACGGCGTTCGCCTGACTGAGTCAAAAACGTGATACGGCCGCGTACGGCGATGTCGTTCGTTTTGTGGGCGAATGGATCGCCGGAGGATCCGTTCGCGGCGG
>CAYSHJ010000229.1:0-15809 GCA_964430385.1 uncultured Planctomycetaceae bacterium | reverse complement strand
TCTGGGCGAAGACCTCAACGTCGGCTGCGTGCTGAGCTGGGGGCCGTGCTGGTACTCGCAGAAGCAATACTTCGAGGGGAAGACGTCGGCCCTCTCGCGGCCGAATTACCTGATGCGGTACGACATCGAGGTCAGCGGCTTCCCGTCGTCGCACGCCGGGCATCTCTGCCTGCTGCGGCTGACCGAGGACGACTACCCGAATACGAAGGTGCTTGAAGACTGGCCAAGCTGGACGCTCCCCGTGCTGAAGTGGGGCATGGAGCAAGGTGCCGTCGTCGGCTACAGCCACAGCGGCTGGGGCCTGCAACTGCCGGACATCATGCCCAACGGCGATCGCGAGATGCTGAAAGGTTACGGCGGCGCACCCGACGGCTGGAAAGGCCGAGCGGCCGACATGCTCCCCGACTACGCGATGCCTCGCTTCGACGGCATCGGCGCGAACGAGTACGTTGTCACGGTCGCTCACGACGTCTGCCACTTCATCAGCGCGGTCGATACGCCGTCGATCTGGGAACTCAACATCTGGTACCACACGCTCAACGCCGGCTTCCGAGCAAGGATCTCCGGCGAGACCGATTTCCCTTGCATCTACGGCGACAAAGTCGGCCTCGGCCGCATCTATGTGAAGCTCAACAAAGACCAGCCACTCGATTTCGATTCGTGGATCCTCGGTGTCCGCGACGGCCGCAGCTACTGCGGTGATGGGATGAGCCATGTGCTGGACCTGAAGCTCGAAGACCCGTCCAGGCTAGCGGGGGGCGTTAGCCCCCCGGTCGGTACGAGCGTTTCTGTTGCGTCGTCAACGTCCGCTGCAACCGGAGGGCTAACGCCCCCCGCGAGCCAGAATCATGTTGCGGTCACTGTCGGAGAACCCGGTCCCACCAAAAAACTCTCGACGCTCGAACTCGCCAAACCTGGCAACGTGAAAGTCAGCTTCGACGCCAACGCGCTGCTCGCCGAAAAGATGAATGACAATACCGAATCCATCCGCAATCGCCGCCTCGACGCGAAGCCGTACTGGCACATCGAACGTTGCCGCATCGGCCAAACACGAGACGTCCCGGTCGAACTGATCGTCAACGGCCAAGTCGCCGCGACGAAAAAACTCACCGCTGACGGCAAGACTCAGAGCATGAGCTTCGACATCCCGATCAAGCAATCCAGTTGGCTCGCCGTGCGCATCCTGCCAAGCGTCCACACGAACCCGATCTGGGTCGAAGTCGGCGGCCAACCGGTCCGAGCCAGCAAGAAGAGCATCGACTGGTGCAAACAAGCCGTCGAAGTTTGTTGGAACGCCAAGAAAAACCAAATCCGCGAAAGCGAACGCGCCACCGCCAAAGCGGCCTACGACGAAGCCGCGAAAATCTATGACGCCCGTTTGCAGGAGGCCGTCGCTGATTGAAGTTCGTAGTTCCGCCTTTAGGCGGTGCCTTACAAACTTCACGCGACAACGAATGCAAAGACAACCGCCTAAAGGCGGAACTACGAACGGGCGGAACTACAAACTGGATCGACCATGTACGACGATCGCAAACTCACCACAGAACAACGCGAAGCGGTCGTTGAAGAGCGCAAGCGACGCGGACTCCCGTGGCATGGTCCGCCACACCTTCAAGCCCCAGGTGAATATCGCATTGTCACCGGAGCGTCCTACGAACATCGAAAGATCCTCGACTCAAACGACCGGCTTGGAGGCTTTGAAAAGGAATTGCTCGACACTCTCGACGAAATGCAAACGCCATGCGCCGCGTGGGTCGTGCTGCCCAACCATTATCACATCCTGGTTCAAATTATGGACGTAAAGGCGTTCGCGAAAGAGCTTGGCCAACTTCACGGCAGCACGTCCTTCCGATTCAACAATGAAGACAACCACCGCGGCCGCAAGGTCTGGTATCGTTGCCAAGATCGAGTCATGCGATCCGAGCGGCACTACTTCGCGAGCCTGAACTACATCCACAACAACCCGGTCAAACACCGCTACGTCGATCAGTGGCAAGACTGGCCATTTTCCAGCGTTCACGGATATCTTGAATCGAAGGGATGCGACTGGCTTGTGTCCTGCTGGCAAGAATTCCCCGTCCTCAACTACGGAGACACTTGGGACGTGTTTTGAGTTGAATTCGAAGTTTCCCCCCGTTCGTAGTTCCGCCTTGAGGCGGTGCCGTTCAATTTTTCGGATTCCGCCTCAAGGCGGAACTACGAACTTGAGTCTGCTGAAACACCAAGAACAACCAAATCCGCGAACCCGAACCCGCGGCCGCAAAAGCGGCCTACGACAAAGCCGCGAAAATCGATAAGGCCCGTTTGAAAGAGGCGGTCGGCGACTGAGCCGCGAGCCGCCACAAGATGTTTTGTGGAAGACTCATTTTCGCTGATTCGGATGAGCGCCGATCGACGTTGTGCCTGAATGTCGGCGAATTCAGCCAAGGCAGTGAGTTCTGGATACCTTTGATGAATACTTTCTCGAACCTGATCGATCCCATTTCGGAACTTCCGTCACCGCCGAAAAACTTGCGTCGGCTGACGTCCACTGAGTGGGAGCAATTTCAGCGCGACGGATTTGTCGTCGTTCGGCAGTTGGTTCCTTTGGCACTGCGCGAGCAGATGTTGGCCGTGACGCTCGACGACATGCAGCGGGGCATCGCTCCGGTCGAGTTCGAGGCCGAATTGCAATACCCCGGCGCGCCGACATCGCTGGCGAGCGAGGGAGGCCACACGATCCGGCGGCTCAAGCAGGCGTTGACTCGGCATGACTGCTTCACGCAGTTGGTGTGTGATCCGGAACTCACGCAGCGGCTGGCTGATTTGCTCGGCCCGTCGATCGTGATGCCGCTGGCGCATCACAACTGCATCATGACCAAGCAGCCAAAATTCAGCAGCGACACCGGCTGGCATCAAGACATTCGCTACTGGGCGTATCAGCGGCCGGATTTAGTCAGCGTCTGGATCAGCCTGGTTCCCGAGCGAGTCGAGAACGGCTGCCTGCGCGTCATCCCCGGCTCGCACCGCATGCGCTTCGAACGCGATCGCTTTGACAAGGCGTTGTTTTTCCGTGCGGACTTGCCGGAGAATCAAGCCGTCATCGCGACGTCCGTGCCAGTGGTGCTTGATCCTGGCGACGTGCTGTTCTTCCACTGCAAAACGTTGCACGCCGCCAGCCGCAATCACACCTCGCAGGCTAAGTACTCGGCCGTGTTCACGTTTCGGTCGAACGACAATCTGCCGATCCCCGGTAGCCGCTCGGCGGAAATGCCGGAACTGCTGCTGCCCGTGTATGTGTGAAGTCGCGAGCCTGGGAACGTCGCACGCTATTGCAATCAAGTGCGGATTTTGGCCCGAATCGCGCACGCATCCCGGTCGCAGCCAGACAGAGTGTCAAGTTGAAGCCTGAAGCGCAAGCGAAAGTGGGCAATGCCTTTTTCTTCGCTTGCGCTTCAGGCTTCAATTTCGCGGTGCGCCATTCGGGTTAATTTGAAATCGGATGAGAAGCACCCTGCGCAGTGCGTCGTCCAAACCAGGCATACAGCGGCGGCAGCAAGAAAACGTTGAGCAGCGTTGACGTCACCAAGCCGCCGAGAATCACGACCGCCAGCGGATGCTCGATTTCCTGCCCCGGCTTGATGCCGCCCAGGATGATCGGCACGAGCGCGAGTCCCGTCGCCAGCGCGGTCATCAGGATCGGTGAGAGACGTTCTTCGGCTCCACGCAGAACCAACTCGCGGCTGAATGGAACCCCTTCGACTTCTTCGAGATGACGGTAGTGGCTGACAAGCATGATGCCGTTGCGAGCCGCGATGCCGAGCACCGTGACGAAGCCGACCAGCGAGCCGAGGCTCAGTACGCCACCCGTCAGGAGCACGCCCGCGACGCCGCCGATCAGAGCGAACGGCTCTTTCGCGCTTGATTTCGTTCGGCGTCGGAACGATCGAGACGTCGGCAACGTCGCCCAACCGCAATTGAGTGCCGGCCGGTGTGTCGATGACGAGTTGTCGCAGCGCGGTCAGATCACGGCGCGTTTCAGGGGTGCTCCAGACGACCACTTCGAATTTCTTTTGGCCCTCGTAGACTTCGCCGACTTTCGTGCCTTTCATCAGCGTCGTCGTCGCGCGGCGGACGAAGCCCGCGGTCAGGCCGAAGCGTTCGGCGGCTTCGGGGCGCAGCCGGACTTCAATCTGCGGGACGAGGACTTGCGGTTCGACTTTCAGGTTGACGATGCCGGGCACGTCGGCGATGGCCTTCTCGACTTCTTGGCCTTTGGCTCGCAGCGTCGTGAGGTCGGGACCATAGATGCGGACGACGACGCTGGCCACCGTCGCGCGGTCGAAGGCGGCGCGCTTGGCCAACAGGCGATGCAGTCCCGCGACTCCGACGTCGTACAACCGCTCGAAAGGGACGCCAAATATCCGCAACGACTCAGCGCATTCCTCGGCAACCGAGATGTCCGCGGTTCCGGCACAGACCAGCACGACCGCGCCACGCGTTCGCGCGATCACGGGAAACTGTTCGATGGTGACCACGCGCGCCACGGGCATGTACCGCGCGGCCTCAATTTGCTGGAGAATCGAATCCGCCTTCACGGCATCAATGCGCGTGGACAACACGTTCTGGCCCTTACGAATGAGTTCGCGCGCGATCCCCACCACTTGTTCGGCGGTCTTCCCTGGGCCGAAAATCACCTCCGGCACACCTTGCCGCAGAACCCGGTGGTGATCCACGGTCGCGTAACCCAGGTCAGCGAACGGTAGATCGGTCAGCTCACCGAGCACATGGTTCACGTCAACCGAGCCCATTTGCAAGGCCTGCAACAATTCCCACAACCTGGTTTTGTGATCCTCCTGCGGATCGTATCCTTTCCATGTGTCCTGGCTCAATTAGACAGGCTTGCCGTCGCAACTCACAATCAGCGGTCAACTCCGCGCACGGGAGCGTGCCTTCGGAACGAATCGCTTCGGTACGCCGCTTGATCTGATCATGGATGACACGCATGCCTTGATGTCGCCGACTTCGACGACACGCGCAGCAAGGACAGCGCTGGAGAAGGCGCGCTGTCGCTTGTGGAGGAAGGGCGTTGACGGGTGGAATCTACCGGTGGCAAACTCGCCGTCCGCCACCAACCGCAGCCCCGCCGACGTTACGTCCAGGCCGAATTCACCGATTTCAACGCAATCTGTTTCCGCAGGCCGAGCGCGATTCGCTTTCTTCACACGCCGAGCTCAATCGCGCGCCAGAGTGGCTCGATAGTCAGCGCGGGCAGCAAAGTACTCGTACAACGCGTCCACTTCGGTGCTTTGGGCCTCGGCCGCTTGCTGTTCGCGTAGATTGACGGAAAGCAGATCGCTTTCCCCCAGCTCAAATTTGCGGCGTTCGATCTCGGCCAAGCGATCGGCCAACTCAACGGATTCGCGCGCACGTTCGATCTGCTGGTAAGCGGCCACCAGCGCGGCATATACGGCTTGCAGGTCAGTGGCGATCTTGTCTGCGGTCATGCGCCGTTTGGCCGCCAGTTGCCCTAGTTTGCTCTCAACCGCCATCATCTTGCCCCGTGCCTTGCGACGCTGCACGGGCACGTCCATAAACAACCCCGCTTCGAGTCCGAACTCCGATTTGTCGTTCCCACTGGTCGCCGGAGCGCCCACGTCTTGCGATCCTGCCACAACGGCCTGAACCTCCGGCAAGAGATCGTTATGGGCCTCGGCGAAGTCGATTTGCAATTGCTTCCGCAGGAGGTCCAGCGCGAGCAGTTCGGGCCGGTTTGCGATAGCCGCTTTAATGTCCACGGCGAGGGCGTCTTCATCGACCGTCTGTGGGGCGGAGAAATCTGCAAGTTGGCCATCGTCCGCCACCAGCGGTTCGCCTCGATCATCGCGGTAGAACAGGGACAGCTTGATGGCTGCCTGCTGCCGCTTGCGCTGTGCTTCGATCAACTTGGCCTCGCGAGAAACGATCAAACGGCGATTGTCCTGCAGCACGGGTGGTTCCGTATCGCCCGTCTCTACCTTGCGACGAATGGCTTCGTTGCGGTCTTTGGCGATTTTCAGCAACGAAGCGGCGATCTGGTGACGGCGGCCGGCGGCGACCCAGTCCCAGTAGGAATAAGAAGCCGCCCGCACGAAGTCAATGAGTTGCAGCCGGATCTCCGGCTCGGCCAATTGCCGGTCCAAATTCGTGCGCCACAACTGCGCACGCCGGGCGTCGATGTTCACGTTGCGAGCCAGCGGTACGGCCACGCCAGCTCGGAACTCACCGCCATCGTCGGTCTGTCTTTCCCCGTACCACGGTTCAAAATTTCCGCGGCCGACGCGGTAGCCCCCGAACAGCGCGCCGCCCCCGTATGTCGGTTGTTCGACGCCGATGCTCTGGCGATAGGTCTGGTAGAAGCCGAGCGGCCCGTTCTCGGTTGCCCCCTTCAACTTCAGGTCGAATGCGCCGTGGGCTGCCAGGTGCTCGCCGAACGCCGTGTCGCGGGTCAAAAGCGCCGCTTCCAGCAGTGGAAAGGAGCGATGCACGGACTCGACGACATGGTCCAATCGCAGAACGTCGTTGCGCCGACCAGCCGGAATCTCCTGGGCCACATCCTCCGGTTGCGAGACGTACGCGGCCGTGACAACTGCGCCGTTGTCAGTTTTGATATTCAGCGACGGAGTAACCGAGGCGCTCGTAACCGGCGGAGAATCAGGGCCAACGGACGGTGGCTCTTTCAACCGGCTGATGCGACGAACCGGTTCCAGGCTCGCACAGCCAGCAGCCGCGAGCGCCAGCAACATCAGGATGGCGCTCAATGGACGCAAGGCTCAGCCCTTCCACGGTTTAACCAATGCCTTCCACGATATTCGAGCGCGTACGAACCGCCGGGCGCATCGACACAGTTGCAGTTATCGTCAGATTCTGCGCAATCGCTAAAGTCGTTCTGATTTGCCGGGGCATTTTGTGGCTTACGGTGTTTTGCCCACTTTCGGTGGTTTGCTGGGTTTGTCTTTCGATCCGTCCTTCTCGAATGACGTGACCGGCGGAAATGCGTTCATGCGCCGCCACACTTCAAACCACAAGGGAACGCGGTTCAACAAAACCCAGCCGTGGGCTTGCACCCCTTGACGCAGGAACCTCCCTTCCGGCCACTCCGCGCCGGGCCAGTCTGGGTCGCGTTCGTCTGGTTGTACGAGGATGCGGTATTGCCCTTTGCCGTTATCGATCGAATCGACGGATATGACTTTCCCGCCGAACGTGCCCACGGCCACGGACGGCCAGCCGGAAAACTGGACTGATGGCCAGCCTTCGAATTGCAGGCGCACGTGCCGACCCGGCTCGACCAGTGGAGCGTCGTTGCCGTCAAGCCACAGTTGCACGGCGCGGTCCGTCGTATCGGGAACAATCATACAGAGTGTGTCGCCTTCCTTAAGCATCAGTCCGCCCTGGTTCGGCGCGATTTGCACGATGAAGCCGTCGAAGGGGGCAATGACCACCTGGGTTTCTTGCTGTGACAACTTCACCTGCATTTCCGAAAGTTCTTTCTCGGCCTTATTCAATTCCGATTCGGCTTTGGCAACTTCGCTTTCCGCCTTGGCCACGTCCCCCTTGGACTTGCGGTACAGGGCCGTTGCGTAATCGATATCCACCTGAGCTTTTTGCGCTTTCGCGTCCCGATCTTTTTGTTTCGCGAGCAATTCGTCTTTGGCGGCCTGCACATAGGCTTGGTGCTTGGCGACCTTGGCTTTTCCCTCCTTGTATTTGCGTTCGGCCTCTTGAAACTTGAGCTGCGACGCGATTTTCTCTTCGTACAGTTGCTTCTGCCGCTGGTAGTCTGCTTCGACCTGGGCGAAGGCCGCCATTTGCTCGATCAAGTGCTGGTCCTCGGCGAGGACCTTTTGCCGCGCGTTTTCGATGAAGGCGTCGGCCGAGGCGATCACGTGCAGCTTGACCTCGGTATAAGCCGTGACTTGTGCGGCGTACGACTCGACGATGGTGTGCGCGGCATCCAAGTTTCGACGGTTGGCCGCGACTTGCTGGCGAGACGCTTCGACCTGCTGGCGAGTGGCGATCAACTGATCCTGCAAGCGTCCCAGCAGCGACGGATCGAGATCCTGGATTTCGACGATCATCTGCCCTTTCTCGACGCGGGCGTTTTCGAAAATGCCCTCGCCCCAACGGACAATCCGCCCCTTAATCGATGCTTCAATCGTCTGTTGCCGTTCCCCTGGCGCGTATGCCACCACGTTGCCGCTACCGATAATCGACTGCTGCCAAGGGGCGAACATTACCAGTCCGATCGTAGCGAGCAACAGTAAGAACAGCACTTTGGCGATTCGCCGCGCGAAGCGCGACGAGCGGGCCAACCGCAAGGAAGGCATGAGCAATTCACTGTAGGCGACCGGCGCCAGCATCGTGCGGCGACGCCGGGTTGTCGCGATCGCCGTTGCATTCCCGTTTCCGCTGTGCTCGCTCATTCCTCACCTCCCGGTTGATCCTCGTCCGCCGACACGTCCCGGCGCAGCCCGTCCGGCTGCAATTCGATCACGCGAGTGCATTGTTCTTGCAGCGATGCGCGACCGGTCACAATCAACAGCGTCCATGGCTGGCGCGGATCGCAAAGCATGCGCATCAACTCCTCCACTTCCTCATCAGGCAAACTGTCCAAGACTCCATCAATCAGCAACAGGCCCGGCCGACCGACGATGGCTCGCGCGAGCATCAGACGCCGCAACTGGTTTTCCGTGAGCGGCGCTCCGGCGCTGGTCAAATCCGTTCCAATTCCTTCCGGCAGCCGCCGCAGCACGCCGTCCAGAAGCCCGACTTGTTCCAGAGCGTCGCGCACCTCGTTGAACGTGATCTCAGGGCGGGCGAGATGCACGTTTTCGGCCACGCTGCCATGGAACACTTCGATGCCGCGGACCAGCGCCACGCGGCGTCGCAGGAAGTCTGCGCGCAGGTCGCGGGGGTCGATCCCGTCGAGCGACAGATGGCCGTGCGTCGGACTGCGCAGTCCGAAGATCAAGTCGAGCAGCACGCTCTTCCCCGGCCCCACGAGTGCCACACGTTCGCCGGAACGAATCTCCAGGATGAGCGATTCCAACACACTGGCCCCACCCGAAAACGAGTAGTCCACGTTATGAACCGTCAGGGATGACGGCCGCGCTGGAAACTGGTGCAGCACGCCCTCCTGCTCCTCAATGGGCAGGTCCAACAAAACTCCCAGCTTGTCGACCGACGCCAGCAGGTCGTAATAGCTCTCCATGTATCCTCCCAGTTTGGCGAACGACCGGACGATGACTGTCACGATCAGTTCGGCCGCGACAAGCTGCCCGAGCGTCAACTCGCCCGTCATCACCAACCAGCCGCCAATCCCCAGCAGGACCGCACTCGCCACCGCCTGGATCAACAAGGTAAACATTATCTGCCGCCATAGCACATGAAAGTGCTTTTTGCGGGCCGTTAAGTATTCCGATACGACCTGATCAGCCCGCTCCAGCGCGAACTCCGCCCCACCGTCGTATTTGAATGTTACCGCACAGCGAGCCAGATCCTGCAACCAAGCCGCAGTAACGTATTTGTACTTCGATTCCTTGATGCTGGTCGCCACGGCACCTCGTCCAAGGATGAAAATGACCAGCGCCAGCATCGACAGCAGGACCATGTCGAAACCCAGCAGCCAAGGATGGTAGAGGGCTAGCACAGCCATACCGATCACCGTGTTGAGAACCAACGTCAGCCCGTCCAACAGTAACTTGGCAGTGACCTTTTGCACCGTAACGATGTCAAAGAATCGGTTAACCAACTCGGGCATGTACTTCCCGTCTTGGCTTTCGGTGCGGACTCGCGGCATACGATACGCCAGATCGGCTGCCACGCGGGCGAACAGCCGGCATTGGATGATTTCCACGACGTACGATTCCAGCGATTGAATCGCAGCCGAGAAGGACAAGAAAGCCAGCAGCAGCAGTGTCAGCACGACGACCGGTTGCAGGAAGCGTCCAAACGCCACGTTATCGATCAGTGATTGAGACGCGATGGGAACGGCCAACGTCAGCAGACCGACGACCAGGGAAAAAACCAAGAGAACGAAAATGTCCGAGCGTTCCGGCCGCAGCAATGCCCACAGCCGTGCCAGCGGCGACATTTTCTCGGCGTGGACACTGACGGCGTCGCCGTAGGCCACCGCGCGTTCGACGATCACGCATCTCAACACGTCTTGAGTCCCGGGATTGCCGGTAAACTCGCGCAAACGTGAGGCGTTGCCCCATTGAGAGGAATGCTCGGCAAAGGCGCGTGCCAAACGGAATTTGCGACCGCGAGCGTCGGTCACGGCACGCCAAGGGGCGGATCCAGGCACGTAAAGAACCAGCCGTGCCCCGTCGCGAGCCAGATCGCGAAACTCATCTGGCGTGCAATCCACAACTTTGCACTTCAAACCCAGATTGGTCCCCGCTTCTCCGATCCAATGCCACCACAGCAGCGGTGCCGCGCCCGGAAACGCATCCGCCGCTTCGCGGACCACGCGGCGAATCAGTCCGCGATCGATGGGGTGCCCGGCGTCCAAGAGCAATTGTTCGAGAATACTTGCGGCACCGTCGATCCCGGTGGCGTCGACGGAAGTTTGCGTTTGTTCCTCGTCGGCGGGCAAGGCTGAATGTTCGCTAGTCATGTCGCCTCTGTTTGGTCGAAATGTGCCGCGGCTCCGACCGAGGCTCGTCGCAGGCGATCCATGATCGCCATGCCAAGTCCTGCTTCGGGAACCGGCTCGGCGATGATCAAGTCCAGTCGCAGCGCATCCAAGCGCCGGATGGCCGCGAACAGATTCGCCGCGGCTTCGCGGAGATCACCTTGTTCGGAGAGGATTTCTACGGCCGCCAGTCCAGCGCTGTCGAGGGGGCGACGAAAACTCAACAGTCCGATTCGCTCTGCGCCGGGTTGCGAATCGAATACCTCGCGAATCATCAGCGGAGTTCGCGGGGCGTAGTGGTTCGGTAACTGGCCGGGCGCGAGCGGCCCTTCGCCTTCTGACGCCGACATGGCAACGGGGCCGATCGCCGCTTCGATGTCTTCGAGCGGGACGCCGCCCGGACGCAACAGGACCGGTGTTGGCCCGACGAACGACACAATCGTGGATTCCACACCCACTCGACAAGAGCCGCCGTCCAGAATCAATTCCAGTCGCTCATCGAATTGCTCGTCCACGTGTGCGGCCGTGGTGGGGCTGGTTCGGCCGAATTGATTGGCGCTGGGTGCCGCGATCGGAACGCCGGCCGCTCGGATCAAAGCCAGCGCCACGGGATGGTCGGGCTGCCGAATCGCCACGCTGGCAAGACCGGCAGTGACAATGTCGGGAACGATCGGATGTTTGGGCAAGACCAACGTCAGCGGGCCGGGCCAGAACTGTTCAGCCAGTTTTTGGGCAGCTCTGGGAAACGATGCGGCCAAGGATTCGACTTCGGTCAGTGTCGCAAAATGGACGATCAACGGATCGAACCGCGGGCGTGCTTTCAATTCGAAGACCCGAGCCACGGCGAGTGCATCGAACGCGCTGGCTCCTAATCCGTACACCGTCTCCGTCGGAAAGGCGACAACGCCTCCTGCGCGGATTAACGCCGCCGCACGCTCGATATTTTCCGCCGCCGGGACGATCCGTTGTTTTGTCATTGGGGGACAGCGACCTCTGGCAAGTCGCGAGTCAGCATTCGCCGAGCTTGGCGGACGCGATCGGCGGCCGTCTTTCCATCGGCAGCCAGCGCCGTCAGATGTCCCATCTTGCGGCCGGGCTTCGCAGCGGCCTTGCCATACAGATGCAACTTGACGTCACCGAGGGCACACACAGCCGGCCAATCTGGCTCGCCCTGGCTCCATAAATCGCCCAGCAGATTCGCCATCGCCGCGGGCCGAAGCTGTTCGGCCGATCCCAGCGGCAGGCCACACACCGCGCGCACTTGTTGTTCGAACTGGCACGTCACGTGAGCGTCGATAGTCAAATGGCCCGAGTTGTGTGGACGCGGGGCCAGTTCGTTGACCAACAGCTTCCCCTCGTTCGTCACGAAGAATTCGACGCACAGCACGCCCACGATTTCGAGCCGCTCGCTGATTTCGCGCGCGATCGCCACCGCGTCCACGGCGATCTCTGGGCGAACAAGCGCGGGCGCGACGGAAACATCGAGGATGTGATGGCGGTGTGAATTGTGGATGGGCTCGTAGGTCACGATCGTACCGTTCACGCCGCGAGCCACGATCACCGATAGCTCACATTCGAAATCGACGAACGCTTCCAAGACGCAATCCGTTGGCTCGCGCGCATCCCAAACGGCAGCGGCCTCGCTCGCTGACGCAATGCGGACCTGTCCCTTCCCGTCATAACCCCAGTCGGCCGTCTTGAGCACGGCCGGGCAGCCAATCTGTGCGACGGCCTTCAGCAATTCGTCGCGCGATCGCACGACCGCAAACGGCGCGACGGGTATGCCGCTGGTTCGCAAGAACGACTTTTCACGAATGCGATTCTGAGTCGTGTGCAGCACCGCGCCGTTCGGCCGCACCGGCGCGAAGCGTTCGGCCGTCTCGGCGGTGGATAACAGAACATTCTCGAACTCAAACGTGACCACATCGACACCCCGCGCGAAATCGGCGACGGCGTCCAGGTCGTCGTACGCGGCGCGGATTTCGACGTCCGCCACTTGTCCCGTGGGTGTGTCGTCGTCTGGTGAGAACACGTGGACTCGATACCCCAGCCGGCGCGCGGCGATGGCAAACATGCGGCCGAGTTGACCGCTGCCGAGCACGCCCAGCGTGGAGCCTGGCGGAATGACTTGGGTCAAAGCTGTGAATCCTCCAAAACTTTGGCGGCTTGTCGCTGTTGAAACTCGTGCAACTTGCTGCGTAGTTCGGGCCGCGAACCGGCTAAAATTCGCACGGCGAGCAGTCCGGCGTTTTTGGCCCCCGCTTCGCCAATGGCGAGTGTGCCCACGGGGACGCCGCCGGGCATTTGCACGATGGACAGCAGCGAATCCAATCCCGAAAGCGATTTGCTCAAAACAGGAACGCCCAGTACCGGAAGCACCGTCTGAGCCGCCACCATCCCCGGCAGATGAGCCGCCCCTCCCGCGCCGGCGATGATCACCTCCAAGCCTCTCTCTTCGGCCGTCGTCGCATACTCGACCATCCACTGCGGCGTGCGATGCGCGGACACGACGCGCGACTCACACGGCACGCCGAACTCCGCCAAAACTTCCGCCGCAAGTCGCATCGTTTCCAAATCCGACTTACTCCCCATGATCACGCCGACGAGCGGCTGTTCGTTTGATGACAAGGCATGTCTCCAAGGGTCTGTGTATTTCAGTTTTCAGTTCGATCGTCGATCATGAATGCCCTGCTGGTCATCTCGATTCCACTCCCGCCAATTGCCAAGCGACGGATTCGCCCGCGCGAAACGGGATTACGGAATCGTCGCCCACATCGAACGACGACGCGACTTGCCAGGGCTTTTTCACCAGCGTGATCCGCTCGGTGTTGCGGGGCAAACCGTAGAAGTCGGCACCGTGAAAGCTGGCGAAGGGTTCGAGACGATTCAGCGCATCGGCCTGCGCAAATACCTCGGCGTACAGTTCAATGGCCGCGTGAGCGGTGTAGATGCCGGCGCACCCGCAGGCGGATTCCTTGTCTCGGCGCGGATGCGGCGCGCTGTCGGTTCCGAGAAAAAACCGGGCGTGACCGCTGGTGGCCGCTGCGACCAACGCCAGCCGATGCGGTTCCCGTTTCAAGACCGGCCGACAATAGTGATGTGGCCGCAATCCGCCGTCGAAGAGCGCGTTGCGATTGAGCAACAGATGATGGGCCGTGATCGTGCCGCCGACTAGGGGCGATGCGTCGCGCACGAATTGCACGGCGTTCCGCGTCGTGACGTGCTCGACCACCACGCGCAAGCCAGGAAACCGTCGGATGACGGGGACAAGCTGGCGCTCGATGAAGACAGCCTCACGATCAAACACGTCGATGTCGGGATCGGTGGTCTCGGCATGGACCAATAACAGCAGGCCCTGCTCTTGCATCGCTTCCAGGGCCGGGTAGCAGCGCGTGATCTGGCGCACTCCGTGTTCGGCATTCGTGGTCGCGCCGGCCGGATACCATTTCACGCCGTACACTAACCCGCTGACCTTCGCGCGGGCGATCTCGGCCGGAGACGTCTCGTCGGTCAGAAACAGCGTCATCAGCGGCTGGAAATTCAGACCGCCAGGAACCGCAGCGAGGATCCGCTCGCGATACTGGCGCGCCAGATCGGTGGTGGTGATCGGCGGCCGCAGATTGGGCATGATGATCGCCCGAGCGAAACGCCGCGCGCTATCGGGCACGACTCGTCGCAACAGCTCCGCATCGCGCACATGCAGGTGCCAGTCGTCCGGTTTCGTGAGTGTCAAACGTTCGATCAGCGGCATGACGCGGGGTTCTCAATCATGCTACGCGGGACTTCGGAGGATTCCCAGAAGTCTTCGCTTGATGGGACCACAGTGTTTTGCACCTCCACGCTCATCGTTCAACGTCCTTCGTTACGTGAGCCGATACCACGCGCTCCATCGGCAACGGTTCCTGGCGTTCAATGAACGTAATGCTCGTCAATGTCGTGGTGGCAATGTTCGTCAGCGCCTCGCGAGTCAGAAATCCTTGGTGGGACGTGATTAGAACATTGGGGAACGTCCAAGTCAGCCCTCCGACTGCATTCAGCACTGATGAAGCTCGACCACTCGGAGGACTGACGTCCTCCGCTCAACTACTCCGCAGCCGGGGCCGGCGGCGGTTCAATCACGCGCGGCGAGTTCCCAGTGGGAGCAATGATGTGACGGCCGACGCTGCGGTCCAATTCCGCCCAGGCGCGACGGAGTTCGGCGTGCAATTGCTCTTGCCGCAATTCCGTGTCGATCAATTGCCGCGACGTTTGTAGGACGACGATGTACCCGACGTCGCCATCACGATACGCCACCGATGCACGCTGGATCGCGGCACTGACTTCCGGGCGAGTCTGGCCGTCGAGCACTTCCAATTCGGCTCGTGCCTGTGCGTACCGCAAATGTGCCTGCCGCACCTCGAGCACGATTTGATTGTGAATCGTCTGCCGCTGTCGACAAAGCTTCTCCCACTCCGCTTCGGCGCGCGCGATCGCTCCTTGGTTGTGATTGAAGATCGGCAGCGTCATGCGGAACCCGCCGCCAAATTCGTGCCCCGTGCGCGTGCCGTTCGTCGCGTCGGCGATGCCGAGGAAGCGGAACCAACCCAACTGAGCCACCCGCAACCGCTCGGCCGCCGCGTCAGCCGCTTGCGAGACCGCCAGCAAATCGGGACGTGACGACGCCGCCTCGGCGGACAAATCGTCCGCGTCGAAGTCGCCTCGCACCACCGGAGCAGGATCGGTTGGAGTCAGCGGCGAGCGATCATCGGACAAGCCCATCAAGTTCCGCAATCGTTCCTCAGCCAACGCGACGTCCTGCCGGATTCGCACGACGTCCTGTTTGGCTTGCAGCGCGTCGATTCTTGCGGTCGTGACTTCTTGCGGACTGGCATCGCCGGCCTCCAATCGCGTTTCAGCGAATTTTGTGATGCGCTGCCGCAGTTCCTCGGCCTGCTCGGCGACACGCAGCCGCCCACGAGCCAACTGCAAATCGGCATACGCTTGCCGCGTGTCACGAATCAGATCGAGTCCCGCTTGGCTCAACTTCGACAGGTCATTTTCGCAAGTCTCATTCTAATAGCGGGTTGCGAATTCGTGAACCGTCGTTGGCACTACAGAGCAGCTCCTTGAAGTATGGGATTTAGTAGACTTCGCTACGCGGTGCGGATGGCGGGGC
>CAYSHJ010000228.1:0-4107 GCA_964430385.1 uncultured Planctomycetaceae bacterium | reverse complement strand
CTCATTCACCACCTCACCCATTTCGCAACACCATGAAACAAACACAACCCGATTGAACAGCCGCGGTCAAATTCGTCCGCCCGCTCGAAATGCGCACCGCGCCCGCCACTGGAAAAGCGCGAAAGGATCGCTTATTTGAGGTCTAATCTGGAGATGAAGCCTTGTAGCCCGTCGTAAGACCGCACCCAATTGCTTTGAGCAACTGGAATGTACCAGTTGCAATGATAAAGATGACTGGGTGTAATGGCGATTGATCAATAACGGCATGCTCATGCGAGTGAGCGTGCCGTTTTTTTTTATCTCGTGCGGTCAACGATGAGAGGAATTCAGCCACCCGTGCCTCTGGGAGCCATTCGACGGTCAAATCGAGTTGGGTGAATCCGTACCGTGCAAGAACAGGGTGGAGCACTCGCTGGCCATCCCTATGACAAACGGTGACAATTGCGGACGCATGCATCGAGACTCGACAACCCTTTCCCGAAGAAGGCCTTCATGAGCGAACCGGTTTTCATTTTTGACGTGCATCTGGATCTCAGCATGAACGCGATGGAATGGAATCGCGACCTGCGTTGGTCGCAGGAACGGATTCGCCGCTGGGAACAGAACATGAAGGACAAGGTCGACCGCGGCAACAATACGGTCTGCCTTCCAGAAATGCGACGCGGCCGCGTTGGCCTGTGCGTGGCGACTCAGATTGGTCGGTACTCACCGTACTTTCATCGGCTGCCGGGATGGAATTCGCCGGAGCAGGCCTGGGCGCAGACTCAAGGTCAACTCGCGTGGTATCGAGTCATGGAAGAGGCCGGCGAGTTGGTGTCGATTCGCAACCGCGCCGATCTCGACAAGCATCTGGACTTGTGGCTCAAGTCGCCGCCGTGTGATGACGGCACGCCGTACGTGGTCGAATCCCGCCAGCAACCGCAGCACTTGCCGATTGGATTCATCCTCAGCCTCGAAGGCGCGGACTCGATCATCACGTTGAAGCATTTAGAGCGGAGTTATGCCGACGGCCTGCGAGCGCTCGGGCCGGCGCATTATGGGCCGGGCGTGTACGCTCACGGCACCGACGCCAGTGGTCCGCTGTCGCCGCAGGGCAAGGACTTGCTCAAGGAGATGCGTCGGCTGGGCATTATCTTGGACGTCACGCATCTGTGCGATGAGTGCTTCTGGGACGCGCTCGATTGCTACGACGGACCGCTGTGGGCCAGTCATCAGAATTGCCGCACGCTGGCTCCGTGGAACCGGCAATTCGCGGACGACCAAATCAAAGCGGTCGTCGAACGTGGCGGAATCTTGGGCATGGCGTTCGATGCCATCATGATGGTTCCCGGCTGGGTGCATCTGCGGAACAAGCCGTCCGACTTTCAATTGAAGCTCGAACGGATCTGCGACCACATCGACCACATCTGCCAACTCTCCGGCAACGCCAAGCACGTGGGGATCGGCACCGACTTGGATGGCGGCTACGGCACCGAGCAAACTCCGATGGACCTGAATTCCATCGCCGATCTTCAAAAACTGCCCGGCCTGCTGCGACAGCGCGGTTACTCGCAGGACGACATTGAAGGCATCCTGTGGCGCAACTTCGTCGACTTCCTCCGCCGCGTCTGGAAGTAGTCCAGGAGCACGGCGACCAGCACCGATGGCGGCCTGACTTGGTCGCCACCGAACGAAGACCTCGCGCTGATCCGGCCGCATCAGCGGCATTCCCATCGACAGCGCCTTGTCGCACCAAGACATTCAGCACGGATTCGATTTCAAACAACGTCGTTGCGGTCGCAACGTCATTGTCATTGCGGTCGTAAGTGGAGGCGAGTTTGCGCTGTTGGGTGGAGGCATCGGCGCTGCGGCGGTCTTGGTTTGGAAGAGTTGGGTTTGCGCGGTGAGGAATGCAGTCGCCTCGGTCAAGTCGGTCTCGCTGGGATCGGTCGCAAATGCCAAGCGCCAGGCGAGCACGATTTGCAAACGCAGGTCCGGGCCGGCTTCGGTGACGAGTCGCTCGGCCTAGTGGCGCGAGTGCTCTTGCACGAAGTCGCTGTTCATCAGCAACGTCTGCTTGACGTTTGTGGCGTCAGTCGATCATAAGAACGTTGCTTTCGATAAGAAGTCCGAAACCCGAAGATCTCCGAGACAGATTTCGAACAGGCCCTTTTTTACAGGGAGTCGGCCGTATGTCGACCGAACCAACCTTCGATCCGCAAAACTCGTCGCTCGATCAGCCACCGCGCAGCAACGCCGTGCCGATCACTGTGTTCTTGGCGGCTCTGGCGTTCATCGTGGCGATCGTACCGTGGCTGGCTAGTCAACGCGTCGGTGCCCCCAAGGCACTTTTGTTCGAAGGCCGCGATGCCCCGGCGATCACAGCGGCCGGCTGGATCAACGGCGAAGCTCCGAGTAAGGAATCATTGGCCGGCAAGGTCGTGCTGGTGCAGGTTTGGGCGACGTGGTGCGGTCCGTGCCGCCGCGAGATGCCGCATCTGGTCGAACTGCATCGACAGTTCGCCGATCAAGGCGTCGTGTTCATCGGCCTGACAACTCAACCGCAGAATAAACTCTCCGAGATCGAAGGTGTCCTCAAAGCCAATCAGGTGACTTGGTTGAATGGTTGGGGAGCGATGGAAACAGTCCAAGAGCTTGGCACGGAATACCTGCCCAGCGTGTATGTCTTCGGTGCCAACGGAAAACTCTTGTGGGACTCAAGTCGTGGCGGCGAGATCGAACACGCACTGGATCGTGCCCTCACCTTGGCCACGGCCACTTCAAAGAAAGGCGCGGGTTGAAGGTTGCCGCCTCCATGATTGCGATATGTCATGAAGTATGATGTGCGGCAGCATCGGTGTCATCACTCTGCCATGTCGCCGTTAGCTACAGACGGTGTTCGTGTGGATGCATCGTGACGATACGTATTTCGATTTTTTTTCAAATTTTGCCGATGATCCGAGTTGACATACTTTCGGAGGGATGGCATACTCCCCACACACTTGGCGGGAATGCTCAAAGAAAGATGATGCTCGTCGAATGTGGAAGTCGATAAGTTGTGCTGTTGGTGACGCGAGTCAATCAGGCATTTTCTGGCGGCGACCGTACCGCCAAACGAGATCTGTCATGGCCACCATGCGAACAAAACCCTGCTGTTCAACGATACGAAGTGCCTGCGGCAGTTCGTTACGTCTTGGCAGGGCGTCCGCGTGTGGCGTGAAGTTGTGGTCGGTGTCAGGATTTGGCGGTCAACAGGAAAACAAACGAGGGCAGATTTCACGTTATCCCGCAAACGTTAATTTTGAGGATCACCTGCCGCCATTCAAGTTGTGACACTCGGTTGCTTTGGGCGAACTTCTCGCAAAGCCCGGTGTCACAGAGGACACCGGGCTTTTTTTGTTGTCTGGTGGGATTTACGGAACGGTTCGGCTGTGCGGACCGCTCGGCAAATGGCCGGTCCTGAGGCCGTCCAACGGGGTGAGGGGTACCGGTGACCTGCGTGCCTTGGACGCACGAGACAGTGGGTTCGATTCCCACCTCCCCGACTGAAGTGATGAAGTTTTACCGACGCGGCGCAGGGATGGCCGAATCCTTATCAGCACACGAAACTGCAAGAACTTGTTGACTGTCAATGACTTAGAGTTTGTTTGTTGAGGAACGCATCATGGCGATCGTGCCAGTTCTGACCGGTTTCGACTTGGCTGCCAGGCCCGCCGAGCCGTTGATCGTGGACCCGGAGCGGCTGGTCGATCAGTCCCATATTATACTGCTCTATAGTGTAACGGAAGCACGTCGTCCTGATCATGCGACAGCGGTTGTTCAACCCCACACCGAGCGAAATCGTGAGTGTGTCATGCATAGTTCAGAGAACCTCGTTATGAGTTACTGGGATGCGCTCATTTCGTTGAAACGTGACCCTGTATCAACGCGGGGTCGTAGTGTAATGGCAGCATCGCAGACTTTTAATCTGTCAGGCGAGGGTTCGAGTCCTTCCGGCCCCATTTGTGGAATGACGGCGCGAGAGATCACGGCGCGGGATCAAGGTGTTAGCGGCAGCATGTTCGGCTCTTAACCGAAGCGGTGGAGGTTCAAGTCCTCCTGGTCCCACTCGTGGCGTGGACCGCGTGA
>CAYSHJ010000227.1:0-5286 GCA_964430385.1 uncultured Planctomycetaceae bacterium | reverse complement strand
AAAGTCGCATTCGAGACGTCGCAGATTCAGTGGCAGCATCGCGATGGCGTGCGGCCCATCGACGCACACAGGGACGCCACGTTTGGCGGCTTCGCGACAGATCGCCTCGATCGGAAAGATGACTGCCGTCGGCGAAGTGATGTGGCTGACGATGATCAGCTTCGTCCGTTCGGTGACTCCATCCATCAGCGCCACGACTTGTTCATCCGCCGACGTGATCGGCCGCGGCAGCGCTCGCACGACAATTTTGGCTTCGGCTCGTTCGCAAGCTCGCCGCCAGATGCGCATGACCGCGCCGTATTCTTGGTCGGTGAACAGGACTTCGTCACCAGCTCGCAACGGAAGGCTATCGGCGATGATGTTCATGCCGGTCGTCGCGTTATCGCACAGCAAGAGATCATCACCGTCCGCGCCAATGAACCGGCCGAGCACTTCGGCCGCCGCGTCCAAAGCCGGTTCCATCTGTCGCAGAAAGAAATCCATTGGCTGCTGTTCGAGCTTTTCACACCAAGCGTGCCGGGCCTCGCGCACGCATCGCGGCGACGGTCCGAACGAACCGTGATTCAGATACGTCACTCCGTCGGGAAACGACCACTGACATTTCATTCGAGCAATCCGTGTCGTAATGATCCACATGGCTACAATTTTGGTTGTTTATCAATCCAAGGCTGGATTTGCTCCCAAGCTCGCGCTGCTTGCAAGACGAGGAGGTCGGCGTGGCTGTTTCCGATGACTTGCAGGCCGACCGGCAGGCCGGATTTGGTCCAGCCGGCGGGGACGCTGGCGGCAGGCTGGCCGGTGAGGTTGAACGGGTACGTGAACCGAGTCCATTGCAGCGGACCAAGCTGCTCACCATTGAGTGAATCGGCGTCGTCTTGTCCAACGGCGAACGGCGGCACGGGCAAGGTCGGACAGAGGAGCAGATCGAACCGCTCGTACACACGCCGCACTCGCTCCCAGAAGTCGTGCCGCGCGGTGAGCGCGTTGGCAAAGTCGATGCCACGCAGCTTGAGTCCCTCTTCCACGACTCGCCGCAGACCAGGATCGAGCAACTCGCCCTGAGTGGTCAGCTTCTTTTCGAGCGACGCGGCGGCGGTGCCGAAGAAGAACACACTCCAAGCGTCGTAGGGATCGCGCCAGTCGAGTTGCACTTGCTCGACAACCGCTCCCGCTTCGACAAATCGTTCGGCGGCCCGCTGGCAGATCGCCGCGACTTCCGGCTCGACGCGGGCGTAACCGAGATTCGGGCTGTAGGCCACTCGCTGACCGCGAATGCCCTTCTGCAATTCGGCCGAAAAACACTCGCATTTCGCCGGCAATGACAACAGATCGCGCGGATCGGGGCCGGCGAGCACATCCAGAGCCACGGCCATGTCGGCGACAGTCCGCGTGATCGTGCCGATGTGCCGCAGCATGGCTCCGCCGCTGCCCGGCCAGTTGGGGATACGGCCGAAGCTGGCCTTGAACCCGAACACTCCACTGAATGACGCGGGAATCCGCAACGACCCGCCGCCATCAGTCCCGAGTCCGATCGGTCCCATTCCCGCTGCCACCGCCGCCGAGGCACCGCCGCTGGAACCGCCGGGCGTCAGCTTCGTGTTCCACGGGTTGCGAGTGATCCCGAACACACGATTGTCGGTGACGCCCTTCCAACCGTATTCCGGCGTGTTCGTGCGTCCGACGAGAATCATCCCCGCCTTGCGCAGCCTTGCGACCGCCGGACAATCTTCGGCGGTCACGTTTTTTTCCATGAGCTTGGAACCGAACGTCGTCCGCGAACCAGCCACGTGCAAGTTGTCCTTCACGTGCAGTGGGACTCCCTGTAACGGCCCGACCGGCTCGCCGCGCATCAGCACGTCTTCCGCCTTCGCCGCGGAGCATAGAGCTTCCTCGGCATGCATCGTGACGAAGGCGTTCAGCGCTGGATTGATCCGCTCGATCCGAGCCAGCACGGCTTTCGTGACTTCGACCGGTGACACCTTCCGCGTCCGAATCATCGCCGCCATTTCGACGGCTGAGAGCATCGCGAGTTCATCATTCGGCATGCTGGATCCCTTTCAAGATCCGCAAAGCCACCAGGCCATTGCAGACAACTGAAACACGCCCTCAATTGAAGCCTGAAACGCAAGCGAAGAACTTCGGCCAACGCTCCTTCGCTCGCGCTTCAGACTTCAGAATTCAACGACTTGTAAGAAATGCGGGGGCGCGCGATGCCGACAGACGCCAGTACCAACCGATTGGCCCAGGAGCAATTCCCGATTTCGGAACTCCGATTCCACCAAAGGGAGCGTTGCGAACGACACGTTGCGTCCCTCGGGCGAAGAACACTGCATGTCGACATACAACGCCAGGAATCTGGCCCGCTGCAACGGCGACAAGTTTGTGACGAATTCGGATCGGGCGTAGACGAGATGCTTCCGCAACGCGGGGTCGCGAGCACGATCCACTACGATGACTTCGCGGTCAGATTTGACATTACCACTCGCTTCAAATTCCGCCCGGCGCCCGCCGTCCACGTACCCATCCGGAATTACTTGGCCACCGGACACATAATGATTTGTCCGATACGCCAACGCGATCTCCCGCGCGGCGGCGTCCAGCTTCACAGGCTGCGGCTCTTCGCCGCCGCGATAGCCTTTCAACAGCAGATCAAAAAACAGATCGCTGCTGACGGCATCGCATTGATGCACCTCGACGGCGAGTTCGTTATGCCCAGCCACGAGCGACGCCGCAGGCACCAAATACCGCGAGTAGTTGCCCTCGGCCGCACCGTCAATTCTCCGCTGCGCGGCAGTTTTCGAGTTGGTTGGACCAACGGCGATATTCTCGCGGACAACCACCTTTCCATTGAGACAAACAACGGCACCGTCGTCGACGAATTTCCAATCGGTCTTGCTTCCAGCTTCGACCAATGTCGTGGCGGCCAACCTCGATGTCGGAGCCAATAGCACGACGAGCACAAGGCAAGCGAGTCTGCGGAGCATTCCACGTGGGGCGCCAGTGAAACCACTCGCTCGGCCAATGACGCAGCAATTCTGCATCCGCGACGTCACGGCAACCCTTCGCGCGTGAATTGGGTTCAGTGCAACGGTCATGTTTCATCGCCATTGAATTCGTTGTCGGCTATCGGATTGATCTTCGATGGAGTTTGAAAGCGGGCTATTTGTCAAAACCGAATTCTTCTGGAGGGATCAGTCGCTGCCTCGGTCCGCGCACATGAGTGATCTTCACAGTGTCGCCATCGACAAAATAAACAGCGCGGTAAACGCGACCTTTTCGAGTCTTGAACAAAATCTGCCGCAGTTCTTTCGCACCAAACTCGCTCTCCCGTGCCAAGCCAAATGAAAGCGGATAACGCTCCAGCCGAGAGACGGCTTCCTCAAAGGCGTTGAGCCAACGGTCAGCCCCCGCCGGAGCCGACACGGCGATCCAAGCGTGGATGTCCGCCAGATTGGCCCGCGCCTCGCGAGACATCTCGACCCGAAATTCCGTCACGATCTCGGTCCCGTGGCGAACTTTCCGCGAAGCTCGTCAATCACCGCTCGCGCCGAAAAAACATGCCCGGCCTCGATGTCCGCCAAGCCCCGCCCCAAAGACGCAAGGCTTTCCGCCATTTCTTTGGAGCTAGGATTCGCAATCCGCCAAAGATCGAAGACCTCATCCAAGGAAACTTCCGAGGATTCTTCGTGACTCAACTGATTGGCGGCGAACTGATGAAAGCTCTCAATTTCTTGGCGTGTCATAGCATAGCCTCCAGAAGTCGATCGTCAGCGTAGTTGCTCAATTTGGGTCCGAATCACTTCTTTCACAGACATCGCACACCTCAATTAATAAATGGCAGACTCAGCAGTACCGCGACCGGGAGGAAGCGGTCGATCGCTGACGCTCGCGGTACTGCTTTGTCGCTGGCAACAGGCCATCTCACGCCAAGCTCATCGTCACCGTTTTCAACTCGGTGTAATTGGCCAGCGCGGCGGCACCAAGTTCGCGACCGCTGCCGCTCATCTTGAACCCGCCGAAGGGGGCGGCGGCGTCGAAGACGTCGTAGCAGTTCACCCAGACCGTGCCGGCGCGGACGCCGGCGGCGAACTTGTGAGCTTTCTGAACGTCCTTTGTCCAGACGGCGGCGGCCAGCCCGTAGTACGTGTTGTTCGCTCGCTCGATGATCTCGTCCAGCGACTTGAACGGCAGAATGCTCATCACGGGGCCGAAGATTTCGTCTTTCGCAATGGCCATGTTGTCGTTCACGCCGGTGAAGACGGTCGGCTCGATGAAGAAGCCTTTGTTGCCGACGCGGTTGCCGCCGGTCAGACAGGTGGCGCCTTCGGATTTCCCCTTGTCGATGTAGCTCAGGATTTTGTTGAACTGATCGGCATCGACCTGCGGGCCCTGAGTCGTTTTCGGATCGAATGGGTCGCCAATCTGTCGAGTCTTCGCACGGGCCACGATCTTGTCGACGAATTTGTCGTGGATCGATTGCTCGACGAATAGCCGGCTGCCGGCACAGCAACACTGGCCTTGATTGAAGAACAAACCGAACTCGGCCCCGGCGACAGCGGCGTCGAGGTCGGCATCGGCGAAGACCACGTTCGGACTCTTACCACCCAACTCGAAGGTCAGCCGCTTCAGCGTTTGAGACGCATCGACCATGATCTTCTGAGCCGTCTCGTAATGGCCGGTGAAGGCGATCTTATCGACGCCCGGATGCTTGGCGAGCGCGGCTCCGGTCGCGCCGTATCCCGGCACGACGTTGATGACCCCATCGGGGAAGCCCGCCTCTTGCGCCAGTTCGGCCAGCCGCAAACAGGTGAGCGGCGTTTGCTCGGCCGGCTTCATCACGATCGTGCAGCCGGCGGCCAGAGCCGGTCCCCACTTCCAAGCCGCCATGAGCAGCGGGAAGTTCCAGGGAATGATTTGCCCCGCGACACCGACCGGCTCGCGCCGCGTGTAGCAGAAATAGTTGCCGCGAATCGGAATCGTGTCGCCGGTCAACTTGTCGGCCCAGCCGGCATAGTAGCGGAAGCAGTCAATCGACAACGGCAGGTCGGCCGCTCGCGAGTCGCTGATCGGCTTGCCGTTGTCGAGCGTTTCGAGCGCCGCGAGTTCTTCCAGATTCGCCTCGACCAGATCGGCCAGCTTGTTGAGCAGCCGCCCGCGATCGCGCGCGTCCAGCTTGCTCCACGGTCCCGAGTCGAACGCCTTGCGAGCCGCCTTCACGGCCGCATCGACATCGGCCACGTTCCCTTCGGCGACTTCGGCGATGACTTGTTCCGTCGCCGGGTTGAG
>CAYSHJ010000226.1:0-16424 GCA_964430385.1 uncultured Planctomycetaceae bacterium | reverse complement strand
CGGCCCGCGTTACATGGAGAAGGCGCTCGCGGCGATCCATCAGGCGAATCACCTGCGGCAGCCGATGTCACTGGAATATGGGACGCACGAGGGGCGAGTTGCGTTATTCCTGCGGTCGCTTCAGACGATGCAGGAATTCGTCACCGGGCCGATCACTGCGAACTATCCGAACTGCTCAATCACCACCCCCGAGCAGCACGAGCCGTGCCCCAAGGAATGGGAGACTTGGACCGCCGAGCTGGAGTTGATTCCTGAACTGTTCCCGATACTTCGGCACGCTCAATTCGAGGACATGCTGAACCGGAACTTCGCTGACCCGATCAACAGCATCCTGCGAGCCATCAAGCCGGACGAGCAGGTGCAGTGCCGCATCGAGATCATCGTCGCCCCAGCGACACCGAGGCGCTCACACCAAGCGGCCCATGCCATGAAACGGCTGGATCGTGAATTCTTCCGTCGCCATCACCGACTTGCCCGCTACTACGCCCGCCACATCACGAGGCCGCATGATTGGCTGCTCGCGTGGATTCTCGGTTTGATCGCCCGGCGATCAGCGGAGCCGTCGCGAACGACCTTGGAAACATCGACCAGCCGCTTGCACGACCGCGAAGATGACCTGCAAGCCGCCAGTGAAAAGGTCGGCGGACATCTCTTCGAATCACACATTCGTCTGATTGTTTCTGCGCCGGCCGAGCGTCACCGCGAGGCGTGTGATCGCATACGTCAGATGGCTGGAGCTTTCGGAGCTTTCACGAAGTCGCGGCTCGCGACGTTTCACATCAAAGACATTCGACGAGGCGAACCATCGCCGCTATCCGGCCGGGGCTTTCTGCTGTCGCATGAGGAACTCGCAACACTGTGGCATCCGCCGACGGCGACGGTTCTCGCCGAGCAGATGCAGACGACCGAGTTCGCAGAACTCGAAGCACCGGGCAAGTTCTACTCAGGAGAAGAGGAAGGGGCGGTCATCGTCGGCCGTATCCGGTTTCGGGAAGACCGCCGCATCATCGGCATCGCGGAAGAGGATCGTCGCCGGCACCTGTATGTCGTCGGCAAGACCGGCATGGGCAAGACGACGCTGTTGCTGAACCAGATTCATGCTGACCTCGCAGCAGGGCACGGCGTCTGTCTCGTTGACCCGCATGGCGACCTCGCGACCAGCATCGTCCGCATGATGCCGACGCAGCGGACCAACGACGTGATTCTCTTCGATGCCGGAGATCGAGACTTCGCGGTGGCGTTCAATCCGCTCGCGTGCCGTGATCCGGCACTGATCGACCAAGTCACGTCGGGCATCGTGTCCGCGTTCAAGAAGCTCCACGATTCTTGGGGACCACGGCTGGAGGACACATTGCGCAATGCGGTGTTCGCGACCGTCGAACAAGGCGGCACGATGTTGGAGCTGATGCGACTGCTCGCCGAGCGGAGCTATCGCGAAGTCGTTGTCCCGAAGATTCGAGATGACGTGGTCCGCAGCTTCTGGATGCACGAGTTCGCCAATTGGGACGACCGCTATCGCACCGAGGCCGTGGCTGCGATCCAAAATAAGATTCGACCGTTCCTGACCAACCGCACGATGCGAGCGATCGTCAGCCAGCCAGGCCGATCGCTCAACCTGCGCGAGATCATGGACCAGGGCAAAGTCCTGATCGTCAATCTGAGCAAAGGTCGCGTCGGCGAAGACAACGCCACGCTGCTGGGAGCGTTTCTCGTCACGACCATCCAGCAAGCGGCCATGACACGGGCCGATGTCCCTGAAGCAGAGCGTCGCGACTTCTACCTCTACATCGACGAGTTTCAAAACTTCACGACCAGCTCGTTCGCTTCCATCTTGAGCGAGGCTCGCAAGTATCGCCTGAGCCTGACCATCGCCCATCAATACCTGAAGCAACTTGACGATGCGACCGCCGATGCCGTGTTCGGCAACGTCGGTTCAATCATCGCTTTCCAAGTCGGCACTGACGACGCGGAAGTCCTCGCCGAACAACTCAGCAAACACCCCGGCCAACTTCATTCCCAAGACCTGACGAATCTTCCCCGGTACACCGCCTACGCCCGACTGCTGATCGAGGGGATGCCCAGCAATCCGTTTTCCATGCAGACCCTTTCTCCACCGCCCATCACCGAAGACCGTTTCGCCATCGTCACCGAACGCTCACGCCGGCAACACGCTCAACCGTTCGAGAAGGTCCAGTCCGAGATCGCCGGCCAGTGGCGAACGTGAAACGCATCGAATGCCGCTGCTTGCGCTGGTTCCGTCCCTGCGCTACGGTCGCTCCGTCTGACTCGCGTTGAGTTAGACGAATCGAGCACACCGCTCTTTCACTGGAGCCGAGGGAGAACAACATGGACCCACAAGTAACCTGGACTGAACTCTTGGAGGCGCGTTTGCAACGCGACTGGAATCGAGCCGACGAGTTGGCGAATGCTCTGTTGGATTGGATGCAACGCGGAGGATTTCCGCCGCACACCATCGGCGACCGCAAACTCGGCATGCGATGGCATCACTCGATTGCCTACACCGTCTGTCACCTCGTGCTGGCCGACGTGAACCAAGCCCGGAAGCGGGCGGAACGTCGCAGCGGATGATGCTCACCCCTGAGCGTGTTGCTCAGGGGTTCTTTGGGAGGGAGTGAAGCGACCATCCCATGATTTGATTGACGAGACACGATTGCTCCGGCACGCTGCGTCCCTTTCCATGACGCATGAAAAAATCCGCCAAAGCATCGGCCCCGGAATCGCCACGTTCGCAATGGTTGGAGCAACTGGCCGACGCCGTGAATCGCCTCGCAGATGAAGTCAGAGTCAGTCGCGACGTGATTGATGAATTCAGAAGCGACTTCGCGTGGCTGCTTCAGAACGGGATGCCGCATCAGCCTCAGGAGTTCGTGGTTGTCAAACGGATGGCCCGCGACCCGCTCGCCGAGGACTGGAGTCAGCGTCTCGTGGTCGAACGCTTTCCGATTCCAGACAACACTGCCGGCCAGCCGTCACTGTCGATGGATGACTTGGAATCCTTCGCACTGGAGATTCAGTCCGCGTTCACGGGACTCGCGGAGGGGCAACTCGACATCGTGCTCACCGCGCTGGACGAACTTCGCAGCCGCATTCTTGCGGCGCTCGCGTGCCGAAACGTCGAACCGCAGACCTCGCAGCCGGCACAAGCACCACAAGATTCGCCAGCACCAGACACCGTCGCAGTGAGTTCAAAGCAAGGCGAATTGTTCTGATTTGTCCTCCAAGTCCGAGTGAACCATCTCCGACTCCTCTGAGCAATCACCTTCTCTTGAGTAGGTCGTCTTACGCCGATCGCTCCGCATCGGCCTCTTGCGCTTCGTGAAAAGTTGTGGCACTGTCGCGTTTGCATCAGGCATTTCGCTTGATGTCTCTCTCAGGAGAGTCCAGCGTTCTTTCACACAGGAGACAGGTCATGTCGCAAGACACGAAGACCCGCCCGCAGAAACCGCCAGAGAAGAAGATCGGACCGTTCGCCAGTGGAATTGGAGTTGCCATCTGGCTCAATGAAGTGACAGGCGAGGACGGCTCCGTTCGATTCTTTCGTTCTGTGACGATCAATCCCCGCCGCTACCTCGATTCGAAGTCAGGCCAATGGAAGGATGCCGCGTCCTACCAGCCCTCTGACTTACCGGCTTTGCTCTTCTGTCTCGCGAAGGCCCAGGAGTATTGCTACGAGACGCCGGTTCCCGGCCAGGAAGAGACTGGTGCCGCTGGATTGGAGGACGAAGCCGGTGGCCATTTCTGACCGCTGGCTCTACGAGCCGATCCCCAAGCGAATTCGCTTGGGGATCATTTTGGCGTGGATTGCACGAATGGCGACCCGATGATGAGCTTCAAAGTCGCCACGCCGACGCAGGCAAGCTTTCATTCGACCGGTTAAGCTAGTCGCAGTTTTGCAGAAACTCTCGCCCATGAATGTAACGAGAAATGAACTTGGCACGAGCGAAATCAATACGTCCTTCTGCATCGTCCGTCACCGGATCGCCGAATGTCGATTCGGTTGTGGCGGCCGTTCGTTCTATTTGGAAGACGGCGGAAAAGGCTCCGCCTTCGAAGCAAGCAAAGCTGAAAGCAGAGATCGTCCAGACCGTCCATCAATTGCAGAGTCGAGTCGAAGGCCAAGTCTCTCAGCCGGTGCCCACGATCCACAGCGAGCGTTTGTTGTTCG
This sequence comes from uncultured Planctomycetaceae bacterium, assembly GCA_964430385.1. GTDB lineage: Bacteria > Planctomycetota > Planctomycetia > Planctomycetales > Planctomycetaceae > CAYSHJ01. The sequence continues at coordinate 12,238 of CAYSHJ010000226.1, read as the reverse complement.
AGGAGGCTGATGAAGAGAAGCCAAGGATTTCTGATCGAGAATCGACTCCGACGAAAACTCGATTCCCTGAACCCGCACTTCGAGTCTACGCCAAGGATTTGACGCAACACGCGCTTCAGGTTTTGCCGCAGACGGCGAAGCTGCGCTCCATCGACGAAGTCCGCAAGTACCTCGCCGACAATCTTCGATTCAATTCCGAGTCCACTCGACGCCGCAACGCCAACTATCTCATCAACCGGTACTTTCCGGGCGAGCTTTTCAACAGCGATCTTCCACGTTTCGCGTCGGCCGCGGCGAAGTCATCGGCGCTTGGCGAGGCTCTGTTCTATCTGACGTGTCGAGCCGAAAAGCTCGTGGCGTTGGTGGCGGAAGAAATCGTGTTTCCGGCACTTGCCCAGGGCGGCATTAGCCGTAGCCGCATCGCTGATTTCGTGCAGACACAATTCCCGAACTCAAAATCGGCCAAGCAAGTTGGCGTGGCGATCATCAGCACGTATCAGACGTTCGGAGTGGCCACTGCGACACGTACCCGATTGAATGTCAGCCTGCGAGAAGGCAGCCTTCTCGCCTTCGCCTACGTTGTGCATTTGGAATTTCCTGAGCCGGGCATGCACACCTTCGAGCAACTTTTCAACGGACCATTGCACAAGTGGCTGCTTTGGGATCGGGACTGGATGGTTCGTCAGCTTTATCGGTTGCGTGAAGCCGGGTTGCTGTCCAAGGTCAGCGAGATAGACCGAATGCGGCAGTTCACCACGAAGTTCACGCTCGCGGACGCCATCCAACCGATTGTGGCTCTGGCCGAGGAGTCCGCAACATGAAGTTGTCCGGCCATGAGATCAACTCACAGATTCGTCAGAAGCTCGAAATGCCCACGGGACGGCACTTGTACGTGATTCTCGGCACATATGAGCGTTTGGAGCGTTACGAACGAGTGGACTTTCGCGAGGCGCAGTCGGCCAGCGGCGAGAGTCTCGGCGAGCCGGTGAACATCAATCGGCGGTTGCTCGACCGGATCAAGGATGACGAGCTAAAAGAGTTGGTTCAGACCGAAGCCAGTCGGAGTGCCAGCGTGAAAAAGCGATTGATTGACGAGCTGGATGCACTTGTCGCCGACGAACTGGTCTCGAAATCGTTGCTGGCGTTGAAGAACGTCGAACTGTTGTTTGCCTACGACTTGGAACTGAATTGTCTTCGCATTCGTGCCACGAACAAAAAGCACATTCTGTTGTTGTTGCCCGGAGAGCGGGTCGGCGACCGGATCACACTTTTTCATGAAGCCCCTCAGCACAATCACCGGACCTTGCCAACCAATTTGGTTCCTGAGAATCACCTGTGGGAATTGAGCGAATGAACGACCTCTTCAAGCGTCAAACTCTCGACCAACTCTGCGTCGTGCCCGACGACATCATCGACGTCTATGTCGTCGAGCGGCACGTCTGGCAGGGCGGCACGAATGATGTCGAAGCCGAGTCGAAGAGGCAGCGTCGCGGCGAGCCGCGCACGGTGCGGGACTTTTTGATCGACCCGGTTCGGTCGCTGCTCAATGACGTCTTGCGACAGCTCGCGGCCCCTTACGATCCGAGCAGCAAGGCGAATCCCGTCGGGCAAGGCTGGTGGATTCAAGCGGAGTTCGGTTCCGGTAAGTCGCACTTGCTGTCGTTCATCGGTGCGCTCGCCTTGGGCGATAAGAGCGTGTGGGACACCGTCAACGAACTGGAGACGCGCAACAAGAAGGGCAAGCGCGAGTCGATCTACAATTTCTACGAGAACGGCCTCGCGAAGAAATCCACCGGCAAGTCGAAAGGCGTCTTCGTCGCCGTGAAGACGCTAGTTGGCCAGGGAGGTGGGACCATCGGCATAACGGACACCGGTCGCAAAATGACCGAGTACATCCTCGATGCCGTGCAGGACCAGTACCACGCTGAAACGGGCAAGACCATTTCCGCATACCCGGTGGAAGTGCTGGCGGATCGTTTCGAGCAGGACATGGAGCGATATCGGAAAGACTTGGGCAAGTTCCTGAAAGACCCCAAGTTCTTTGATGAAGAAGCGCAAGAAGACCTGGAGAAATTTCTCCACGATCTTCGCAGCGGAAAGTCACAGGCAGTTCGTCGCGATTGCGGCGAGAAGTTGTGGCGGTTCTACACCGAATATCTTCAGGTCACGCCGAAGATGCCCACCGAGTCAGAAGACGTTCTCAAGTACATGGTCGAAGGGTTGATTGCCCAAGGCTACGAAGGGCTGCTGCTCATTCTGGACGAAGTGTCGCTGTTCATGAAAAACCGAACCGACGACCAGCGTGTCGAGGATGAGAAGACGCTCGTGGTTCTTTCCAATCGCTTGGCGAAGACGCATTGCCTGCCCGTCTGGACGATCTGCTCGGCACAGCAGGCTCTCGAATCCAAGATGGGCGTGAAGAACATCATCGCCAACGACCGGCTGAAGAACGTCGCACTGCTGCAAGACGAATCCAACTTTTACGACATCGTGCTATCGAGAGTTCGCACGCTGTCGAAGCCGGAATCCATCGAGCCTTACTTCGAGGATTACCGCAAGGGCTTCACGTGGCCCGATGCCATCGGTAGCGAGACGTTCAAGCGGTTTTTCCCGTTCTACAAACCGGCGATCGATGTGCTAAAAGCGGTCAGCTACAACCTGACGACGTTGCGGTCGGCCGTACATTTCATGCACCAGACGCTCAAGACGCAGTCGAAGGTCAAGTCGAACGAACTCATCACACTGTGGCAGATGTTCGACGACGTGGTGCATTACGAAGAAGACCCATCGGGCACGACGGCGGGCATTGCCGCAGTCAGCGTCCAGTTCAATGCCGAGTGGAAAGCATACGAAGCCGGTCGGCGCATCATCGGTCAGGCGACGAAGGGCCGGTTGAAGGTCTATGCCGCTCGTTGCGAGAAAATTCTCAAGACGCTGTTTCTGTACCACGTCGCCAAGATGCAGCCGAACGGCCTGTCGGTTGGAGAGATCATGAACTCGGTCATGGAGTGGGCCGACCATGACAAAGGGCAAAACGCCGACATCAAGGACAACCTCGACCATTACGAAGTGTTGCTTGACGAACTGGAGAAGGAGTTGCCCCAGGTCAAGAAGGTCGGCAAGAGCTTCGTCTTCAGCCCCGAAGGGGGCGGCATTGATGTCAAAGACCTGTTCACCAAGGCCCGCAGTGCCAGCGAGGGTAACGAGGCTCGCCAGCGGGATGCTTGGAATCAGCTTCTCGAATTGGACGGCTGGAACATCACGACTTCGCTCCTGACGATGGACTTGGCTCGCGGCACGAAATCGTTGTTCCGAAACGTCGCCCCCGAAGATCAGAACGTCGAAGTCGAATGGCACGGTCGGACGATCAAGGGCAAAGTCCACATGCGGGACTTGCTCGACATTGCGAGCAAAGGGCAAGCACTGCCGGCAATCAACACAGCCGACACGGATCACGACTTCGGTGTGTTCATCGGCAACCGGCCTTGTGGCGATGACAAGATCGCTGCCCTCGTGCAACAGGTCGGCGATCCTCGCACGCTCTTTTGGACGCCCGCTCAATTGACCGTACAGGAAAAGGATCGGCTGCTCGATTTCGCCGCCTATCGCGAGTTGGTCAAGGACTATCAGAGCAAAGACACCGACGACGCCAAGGAAGTCATTCAGTGGGTGGCCGGTCGGTTGCGGGACGAAGTTGGCAGCATCGCCAAGATCGTCACGGACAGCTTTTCTCGTGGGCAAATCACTGCGGTTGACCACAGCCACATGACCTTCAATTGCCACGGCGAAATGCTGGCGATCCTCACGCCGCTGGTCGGTCAGGTTCTCGACGGCGTGTATGCGTCGAAAGACATTGAATTCGAGGCTCCGGCTCCGTTCAACGACAGCGAAGCCATCAAGGTCATCAACGGCATCGTCAAAACGGGTGACATTCCCAAGGGGACCAAGCCCAACCAGTTCACCAGTGCAGCCGATAACTACGGCTACGCGCTAGGGATCATGAAGAAGGACGGCACGAAGCGGCTCAACACCAGCGGTAATGAATTCGTCGAAGACCTCGACGAATGGATTGATCATCAGACCAGTCAAGGCAACCCGCAAATCTCAGTCGAGACCGTGTGCAAGAACTTCACCGGGCTGAGCGGGCCGAACGACAAGAACTACGGCCTGTCACGGCGGATGATCGACATTTTTTTGTTGTGCCTCGTGAAAGAAGGCAAGCTCCGCATCGTGCTGTCTGGGAAGGGAGCCGGAACCGTCGAGCACATCGACTCCACCAACATTGCCGACCAGACATTCAACGCCGCATTGCTGAATGCGATGACGAAGATTCAGCGGCTTAAAGCCCCCGAAGGTTGGAATGTGCTGGCTCCCTACGCCGCCATTCTGCTCGGTGACGAATTGCTGAAGACGATTCAAAAGGATGGCGAGATCGCCGTGGCGATCGACCGCTTGCGGAAGTGGCGGGACGAGCAGCAACCGAAGGTCAAAGGCTTGATCGAAGGGCTGGACGAGCTGATGGCCGACATTGGGCAGACCAACCCGGTGACGGACTGCTTGAATTCTTGGCAAGCGTTTCTTTCGGCCGAGATCGACGACGCTCAATCCATCTCGCACTTGCTCCACGCGCTCGACACGTCGTTCGGTTATACGTGCTATGCCCTGCAAGAACCAAAGAGTGCCGAAGTCGATGATTTGGCGACCCGCAAGGTGACGTGGGAAAGAGCAGCCGCGTTCTGCGGTCACGGATCAAAGATCCGAGCCGCGTACCGTTACTCGCAACTGCAAGTGAAGAAGGACGGCCCCGTCGGCGAGTTGCGAGACAATCTTCGCACGCTCGGCAAGAAGTTGGGCGGCATCGGCGACTTGATGGAGTCCGAGGCGAAGTTGCAAAGTCAGTTGCTGGATTTGCTCGAAAGCGTTCAGAGTGTCTATCGCACGCGCTACCTGCAAGCGTTCGACGAAGTGACAGGCAAGTGTGAGGGAGTTCGCACCGAGCTCGACAACCTGCCGGGCTCGCGACACTTCAAGACCATCGCCGAACTCGTCAAGATTGATGCGTTGGCGAGCGTCAACGTCGTCACGTTGAAAGACGAAGTCGCTGGCAAGAAGGACGGTCTGTTTCAGTCGTCGCTGGACCGCAACGCGGTGGAACGAGCGTTGAAAGAACGGCCTCAACCAGAGGGTTGTGCGTTGCACGTGGACGAGGCCGTGAATCACATCGCGGTCGCTGAAGCGGCACTCGTTCAGGCGAAAAGTGTGATCCACTCGGCATTGTTGAACATGGCGAGCTTGCTCCGGCAACCGGCTCTTCGGACGCTCTTGGAGCAAGGCCAGCAGGAGCGATTCATCGCCGACGTGCTGGTGGCAGCGAGTGAAGAAAAACTGGCCGAAGTTCTGGCCGAGTGCATTCCCGCCGACCCGGCGAATGCCAAGCTGCTGGCCAAGTACCTGAAAGCGATCGTGGTCAAGGTGATCCACCTGCATGATTTTCAGCCGAGCAAGACCAAGGTGGAGAAGTCGGACATCGAGACCGTGGTCGGCGAGTTCCGTGAGTTTCTGGAAGCGGCCGTGGATGGCGACGGCAAAAGCCAATCCACGATTTTGGAAATCAAGTAGGCGGCAGCATGGCTACGACGAAAAAGCCTCTTCGAACTCAGCGTGCTCTGGACGGCATTAGCACCACGTCCAAGATGCCGGACGGGTTCTACTCTGGCGACCAACCCAATCCCAATCTGCGCAAGTTTGTCGAAGAGCATGCCACGCCGTTTGACCCAGCAAAGGACAATTACAAAGTCGCCGCGTTCAACCAGCCGATCACTTCTACCAAAGCGACGGCGCTTTACAACATGCACGTTTACTGGTCGAAGAAGCCGCACGATGCCATTCGACAATACATTCGGCACTACACCCAGCCGGGTGACATCGTGCTTGATCCGTTTTGCGGTTCCGGCGGTACGGCCGTAGCCGCGCTGATGGACGGTCGGAAGGCCATCGCCATTGACCGTAGTCCGGCGGCGACGTTCATCACGAAGAACTATTGCACGCCAGTCGATCCCGGTGCCTTGCAAGCCGCGTTCGAGGAGCTGAAGCGCAAGGTTCAGCCCGAAATGGACTGGCTCTATGAGACGCGCTGTGACCGCTGCGGCGGGAAGGCCATGACCGGCTACACAGTCTACTCGCAGGTCTTCCAGTGTCCCCGCTGCCTGCAAAAGGTGCCGTTATTCGATTGCATTCAGGTCGAAGGCCAAACTGCTGCCGGCAAGCCGAAGAAGCTCAATATCTGCCCCCACTGCCATGCTAAGGGACATCAAGAAGTGATTCGCTCACAGAGCGAAAAGTTTGGCGCAGTTCCTGTGTCAGTCAACGTCGGTTGCCTTAATGGTTGCAAACCCGCCCGCGAAAAACGGCGTCACGACGACGCGGACAAGACCAAACGAGAGTTCTTCGAGCAGTACGACATTGGCAAGCTTCGCGAAATCGACGCCAAACCGATCCCGCATTCGTATCCGAAGGGGTATGACATGACGAAATTCAGCCGATACCAGCGGGATGCCTTGTTCTACTACGACGTGAAGGAAGTCGCCGACTTGTTCACAAAACGGAACTTGTGGGCTCTCGCACTGCTTAAGGCGGGGCTTGAGACAGTAGCCGACGGCGACGTGAGAGACGCGCTGCTGTTCGGACTGACGGGAGTCGCTCTAAACTCCAGCAGAATGTACCAAGAGCGGGAAGGCGGACGAAGCATTGCCAAAGGCTCGTACTATCTCCCACCCATCGGCAGAGAGATGGTCGTCACGAATGGTTATTACTACAAGGTCGAGCAGCAACTGTTACCAGCCTACAAGGGAATGGAATACGTCGGTGGTCCCAGTTTGGCGATTTCGACTCAGAGTGCCACCGACCTATCGAGTATCCCACCGATCTCGGTGGATTATATCTTTACCGATCCTCCGTATTCCGAGACTGTCCAGTACGGAGAATTGAACTTTGTCTGGGAAGCATGGTTGGGGTTCGACTCGCGTTGGCACAATGAGGAGATCATCGTTAATGATGTCCGCGGCAAGAGCGAGGCCGACTGGGCGGCAATGATGAAGCAGGCGATGGCCGAGTGCTACCGAGTTCTGAAACCCGGACGCTGGCTCAGTCTGTGTTATCACGACACCTCAGAAGGTACTTGGGCGCTCGTGCAAGACATCATGGCCGAAGTGGGCTTTGTGGTGGACAAGTCTGAGAAGACCTTGTTCATCGACACCGGGCAAAAATCCTTCAACCAACTCACCGCCGACAAATCCACCAAGCGCGACTTGGTGCTGAACTTCTACAAACCGAAGCCTTCCGATCTTCGAGTCACCACTTACTTCCCGGATTCCGAAGACGCGCAAACATTCTCGGAAGTCGGAGCACAGGTGATTCGGGACTTTCTGACATCGCACCCCGGCGCGACCAAGGATCGCGTTTACGATGTCGTCGTCAGTTGCATGATCCGCAAAGGGCAGATGGAAGCCCACGACTTCGAGTCGCTGCTCCGCAGCGTGGCTGAAGAAGTCCGCGAGCCGCTCAAGAAAAATCTCTTCGACAACAAAGAGGCCGACTTGTTCGGTTCGCACGTCGTCAGTCGCTGGTATCTGAAAGAGACCGCCGATCAGGTCGATCACGCCGAGCAAGCCAAGGAAGATGCCGTCGCTGATCGACTGGAAAACTTCATTGGCGCATATCTTCAAAAGCAACCGGAAGAAGAAGGGGTCCACTACAGCGATCTCTTCGAGCAGTACCTCCCCGTTCGCGACAAACCACGCCGATTGTTGGCCGATTGGCTGCCCGAATACTTCATCAAGACGCCGAGCGGCACTTGGCGTTTGCCTGACGCCGACGAACAAAAACTACTGGCTGCATTGCGAGCCGCCGGCACGCTGCGGCGAATCAAACGCTTCGCCAACGCTCTGATCGAAGGCATTCCCGTGCGCGACAAGGATCGCCCCGGCAGCGACCGCGATCTGCTCGACTGGCTGCGGCAGTGCCGACGAGCTGGTCTCTACGATCAGGGCCGGGTCATTTACGATAAGGGCGGGCTGAATTCCGCAAACCTCACCGATGAAGAGCAAATTGAGGCCGAGGACGACTATCGTATCTGCGTCCGTCGCGGCAGCACCGAAGAAGCCAAACCGAAACGAACTCGCAAACGCCGCGAGGTTGAAGTGGAAGAGACCGAGGACGAATAGCGCCGACGCGGTGTCGTCGGCTTTCGCCGAAAGCCGATTCCCGCTCTCGGCGAGAGCGGTCTACATTTGCGACGAATAGGAGACTTTTATCATGTCACTGACCGTTCAACTCGATGACGCGACCGCCGAAGTTGTTCAAGAATTGGCTGCGTCTCAACATTGCTCTGCCGACGAAGTGGTTCGCGACGCGCTCTCCGCCTATGTGCAAACCGCGAAGCGCGTGTTGCCAAAAGGAACCCGCAAGTATGCCCCAGGGTACTCGGACCAACTTGATCGGGAATTCAACCGACTCGCCGCTCTGCCGCCGAATTGGGACGCGCAAGGTGCGCTGGCGATTGAGCCGGAGATCATTGCCGCCGCTCGCCGATTTGCCGACCGGCTTCCTGAGAATCTCGTCTCTGCACCCGCCGTCGTGCCCATGTCGAAAGGCAACCTGCAATTCGAGTGGCACGACGGGCCTCGGTCGCTGGAACTCGAAATCGAAACCCCCGAGACAATTCACTACTTGAAATGGCATCCGGAACAGGGGATTGAAGAAGAAGACGTCTTTCCCTCGACGGACCTCGCCAAGACGGAAATGCTTCTGCGCTGGTTCACCGGGAGCCTGACGAATGTCTGATGCGGGCGTGTCCGACCGTGGTCCTACCGTGGACGCGAGTGAGAATCTCTTGAGGTTCATCACGACTTCGTCGTTCTGGGTCTCTGTCGCAAAGCGTCCCTCGTCGGCCGCTTTCGATAAACCCAAGTTTTCAGTCAACATCGAGTCCTTGGCGTCGTCCGGCGAACATCAGAGGCAACTGACGGACGTGTTGAAACGCCCTGAAGGCGGAATTGTCCGATTCTTATGCGATGCCGCACGCGATCTTTCGTTCCACACCCATGCGGAAATCGACGACCAGTATCCCGACAATGTCGCCCATGCGCATGTGTACGACGATGGTGAAGATCGCACGCGCAAGAAACGAGCGAGGTCGCTGGCCACGAAATGCCACGTCGTCGTCGAGCCGCGATTCGACGAAGTCACGTCAGAATAGCGATACTTTCGCGAGGAGAAACAAACATGATGAAAACGTTTCACGGTAAGGCTCATGGCCGAACCATCGAGCTCGACGAAGACCTTGGCGTCGCTGAGGGTCAGGACGTGGAGATTCAGGTGAAGGTCGTCCCCGGAAAGAGAAAGTGGGGTGACGGCATTCTTCGCACCGCCGGAGCATTGGCGGATGACCCCGAGTGGGATGCGATCATGGAGGAGGTTCATCAAGCTCGGAAGTTGGAACGCCGGCCTCAATTGGAGGTCGAATGACCCATCTTCTCGATACCAACATTTGCTCGGCCCACATGCGGCGTCCCGGCGGACTGGCCCACCGCTTCTTTCAGCATACCGGCGGGCTTGCCATTCCCACGGTCGTTCTCGCCGAGTTGTACTCCGGAGCCTACAAACGTCCTGACCCAACCCGGCTGTTGGGACTGATCAACGACCTTCTTCAAGAAGTGGTTGTGTTGGACTTCGATTCGGACTGTGCGGAGCAATTCGGCAAGGTCCAAGGCGGGCTCTTGCAGCAGGGGATTTCGGTGCCTGTCGCGGACCTGATGATCGCTTCGGTGGCACTCGTGCATGACCTGACGCTGGTGACGAACAACACAGCGGACTTTCAACACGTCCCCGGTCTGCGAATGGTCGATTGGCTGAAGACCTGATTGGTACATCCGATGATCGAACAATGGGTGATCGACCGATTGAATCCGCTCCGCTCGGAAAATCTCATCATCCTCGCCGATCCGCAGCGGATGATCCGAGCGGGCGCTCAAGCCGTCGATGGTTGGGCCAAAGAGCACGGCTTCACCGTTCTGTTTTGCAGCGGCAATCTCGCCCTGCGCGAGATGTACGAAAACCTGCGCGATGATTCGTCGGCCAAGATCATTCTCGTGGACCGCACTCGCCAGAACGCCAAGTTGCCGCTCTTTTACCCGGACATCGAGGCCCATTGTAAATCTCGCGCACGACTGACGATCACGCTGCGAGATTTCCTGATCGAAAAGACCGGCGACCAACGCTGGGCTTTGCTCGTCAACAGCAACCGCAATCTCAGCCGCTTGATTCTGGAGAACCTGGACAACGCTCTGAAATCGCACGGTCAACTTCGTGACGCGGACGAGCACCGCTTTCAAGACAGCGATTTGTACAAGATCGTCTTGGGAGCCACGCTCGGCATCAACCCGTTTCATAAGCTCACTCCTGCCGAGATTCGCCGATTGTGCATCGAGAATCACGAACGGTTGGAACAAGTCAAAGACTTCTTCTCCAGTGACTCGACCACCGAAGCCAATGAAGTCTTGGAGCGGCTCAAGGAGCAAATCTCAAACGCCGAAAAGCCGTGGTGCTGGATGCTGGACCACGACCCGCAAGCTGTCGTGCGGGCGTTCACGCTGTCGGCCATCCTGTACCAGCACGGCCTCGAATCCGATGTGCTGCTCGCCAACTTCGATGTTGGCTTGGAGCGATTCAAGAACATCCCGAAGAAGTCGATCGAGCAAACGCTCAAAGACATGCTCAAAGCCGATCCCGACCAAATGGCCGAGGACGTGAAGGCGGTCGAGACGTTTCTCAAAGACGAGCCGGAAAAGCGGCTGACATTCTTGCTGGCCGATCGCTGCCAGCTCGACCAGCCAGAGCAAGCCAAGAAGGTACTACTTGCCGAAAAACTCTCCGGCTTGGTCCGCAGCATGGCGTTGCTGTCGCTGCTGATCGACTTGCTGACCAATCGCAACTTGGGCTTTCACCGCGAAATCCTTCAAGCCATCGACGACGAAGGGACCAAGGGCAAAACCGATCCGCTGCCAATCGCAGCTCGCCGGCCGACGCCACAATGGGCGACGCTGTTGGATGCCTACCGGCGCGCGATCCAATTCTTCGAGATCGCCGGCAAACTGCGTGCGCGAGTTCACAAGCTCAAGGTTCTGAAAACCGATCAGCTTGAGTTCGAGCAGTTCCGACAGCTTTGGAATGAAGATCGCGCGAACCGGTTGGATTACTACACCACCGGGTTGCTGCGACGAGTGCAGGTTGGCGACATCCTTCCGCTGCCGAAAAACCAGTTCTGGCCGTTGCTGACCCAGCGATGGAACGCCGCTCAACTGAAACTCAAAGAGAGCATTCGTGTCGTCGAACAAGACGTCGATGCCGCCAACGCCAAGTTCCAAGACCTGTACCTTGCCAACTACGTCAAATGGATCAATCAAGCGGACGCTCCGCCCATCTTCACTCACCAGTTCGTGCCGCGAGTGCTGAAGACTCATTGGGACGCACAAAGCGGACAAAAGGCCGTCGTGCTGATTTTTGACGGATTGCGAGTCGATGCGTGGGAGGAACTTGTTCGGCCGGTCTTGGAAGAAAAGTACGATGTGCTTGAACGCCTTGCCGGCAGTGCGATCCTGCCGAGCGAAACGCATCTCAGTCGCAAAGCCATCTCAGCAGGCTGCCTACCGGTCGACTTTTGCAGCACGACGGAAAATGCTCTGCTGGAAAACGCACTGAAAACACACTTGGGGCTGACGGTGAAATTCAAAGTCGAGAAGCAGGACGACACAATCGAATGCGGCATCTCGGCCCGTTACTCGTCCGGCCCGATCGACATGGTGATCTTCAACTTCACCGACAAGAACTTGCACAACAACAACTCCGACCTGTCGCTCATCTACGACACGACGGTGCGAGAAATTCTTCGCCAGGACGTTCGCAGCATTCTGCGCGAGATGCCCGACGATGCCGCCGTGTTCGTGATTTCCGACCACGGCTTTATTCCGGTGCCAGAGCCAACATTCATCGTGCCGCATGACGTGGTGACGGATAGTGGCGATGTCAAATACCGAGTGGGTCGCTTGAAGAAGCCGCTCGAAAGCGGCGACACGAAGAACGGAGTGCTGTTCAAAGTCGGCGACCTTGGCATCCCGGATAAGACCGGCAAGGCCAATTGGTCATTCAACCATGTCCTCTTTCCACGTCCCGGCCTGACGCT
>CAYSHJ010000225.1:0-4359 GCA_964430385.1 uncultured Planctomycetaceae bacterium | reverse complement strand
CGGCGGACCGATGTCCTTGAACAGCAGGTCGCCGTGCCCCAGCAGCTTTTCGGCTCCCGCTTCGTTGAGGAGCATCTGTGATTCGAGTGACTTCTGCATTCTCAAACCAACTCGCGCAGGGATGTTTGAGTCCAGAGATCCCTTGATTGTCTGGCGGCTGGGTTGCTGCGTGGCCAGCACAAGATGGATGCCGGCCGCCCGCGCCTTGGCTCCCAACCGAGAGACCTGCTCCTCAATGAGCATTCGTTCGGCGCGACTGCGGCTAATGAGGTCGAAGTATTCGTCGCAGACACAGACGATGCGCGGCAGCGGCATCTGCGACCGAGCCGCCAGTTCCGCGTGCGAGTCGGCCCCTTCGAGCATTCGATACCGACGATCCATCTCGTTCGCCAGTTCGCGCAGCAAGTCGCTTGCAGGCTGTTCGTCTGGGAACACGATCGGCCGCCACAAGTAGGGAGACTCGCGCAACGAATGAAAGGCGTTGCGCTTCGGGTCGATTATCAGCAGCCGCAGCGTGTCGGACGTGTTGGTGAGGATCAGTCCGGCGACAGCCAGCCGCAGCCATTCACTCTTGCCACTGCCTGTCGTGCCTGCCACGAGCAGATGAGCATGCTCGGTTTTCGAGAAATCGGCGAAGTGCAGTTGGCCGTTTAGATCGACTCCGACGGGCACGCGCGAGTTGCCTCGATTTGGATCGGGGATCGGCAACTGCGAAAGAACCTGCTCGAACAACACGATCTGTCGATCCGGCCGCTGCACGTCGATGACCAGCCGTCCGCCATCGAGCTTGATGAATGGCGCGGCGTTCAGCCCGAGCCGCACTTGCAGTTCGGCCGCTCGATTCTCGACGGCTGCGACCTTCATGCCGCGTCCGAGCGCGAGCGGGAACCGCAAAAAGGTCGGCCCGACAATCGGGTCTCCTTCGAGCGAAACGGCCACGCTGTACTCCCCGAACGTCTCGATCATCCGGCGACCAAGTTCTTGATGTTCGGCTGAGGGGTGCTCCGGGACGGCGGGTTGGGCGGGTGACTTCGCCCTGGTTTGCGACGGGCCTGAGTTCGTGGTGGCTGACTTGACCGAGTCACGTGGTCCCGGCGACACGACTCCCGCCAATTGGCCGATGAGTTCGATCAACCGCTGCCGAGCTGAGGTGAGTGTGTCGGCAGCAAACAATTGCTCGTGGCGCTCGGGACGAAAGCTGATCAGAGCGAGAGTGCCGACACCGGATTCTTCCTCCTGCGCGGACAACATCAAGTGATAGAGACAAGCTTGTCCGAGATCGGCTTCGGGCGAAGTCTGACCGAGTTTGAACTCGATCGCGCACCAGCGGCCTGTGGGCACGAGCCTGAGCACGGCGTCGGCCACCCCAACCAGGGACACGCTGTCGGACCAACCCGGCTCGTGCAGCTCGCACGTCAGCCGTTCTTCGCTCGCAAAGCATTCGGCCAGCGTCTGCCACGGCGGACTTTGCTTCCCGTGCAGTGCTGTTCGCTCGGCCTTCACGCTCCAACTGAGATCGGCCAGCCAATCGCAGGCCGCCTGCATGGCCTGCCAAAACGCAAGCACCTGCGGTGCAACTTCATGCAACCCAGCGCGGTACCGCGTCAGTTGCGGTCCCACGCTGCTGGTGTAGGCTCGCTCCAGCAGCACTCGCTTCCAGACAGCGAGATCCGGTTCGACGTCGACCAGAGCGGCGCGCGCGTTCGTGCGCGGATCGTCTCCCAATAGCCGCCCCAGCGCTTCGTGAAACCACTGTCCCAGCAAGGCCGTCGAAGACGCACCGTCTCCGGCCGCACTGGCACCCCCCGCCGCTTGATACAGAGCCGCGCGAACGTCGCTGACAGTGATCGTCACGGGCATGAGAATCGTCTCCGGTGGATTGCGGACGCACGCGCTCGGCGCGTCTCCTCATTCGGCATTTTGGGTCACTCGAAACACCACGGCCGGTGGTCCATTCAGCAGACCGATGTGATCGGGATGCCGTTGAATCGTCGCGGTCACGGCGGCGTTGGGACGCCCGAGCAAAGTCACCGCCTCGTCGAGGGTGAGTATCGGCCGGTCGGCAAGCAGCGCCGTCAATTCTTCCAAATCGAGCCACCCAGCCGCTGGCGGTTCGACCGCTGGCGAGGCGACGCCCACGAGTTCATCCGCAAAACTCCGCAGGCTGTCAGACAGATGCGTCTTCAACCAGTCTTCGACCGTGCGTGGCCCGACTCCTTCGCCATCGTGCGCCAAGTCGCCCGACTTCGAGTCGGACAGCAGGCCCCGCAGCGCGTCGAGCGCCGCCAACAACTCCGTCGTTGGATGCGCGATGACCGCGCCCTGATGTTCAAGCTCATCCAGCGACTGCCTGGCGACCTTAGCCCCCTTGGAAATGGGGACGCGACTGTCACGAATGATGACCAGCCGTGCCAAACGTTGCGGCGCGAACTGACTCTTGAGCCTCTTCAACTTTTTCGCCAAGCTGGTCATGTTCGGTTGCGTGCAAACCGTCACGCCGGTCCGGCGCGAAGATTGGTCAAAAACCAGGGCCACGTCAGGCAGTTGTTCGTCGCGCACCAGCTTCCACTGGGGCGAGATCAAGTTCACCAACAGCGGCAATCCATGTCGCACGATGTCTTCCGTCCGCTCTGGCTGATTCTCTTTGAGCGATTGTTCCACGCGCGACGTCCATTCTTCATCGAGTAACGTGTCGATGGACCTGACCGGCGGGGACGTGACCGACAGCGGCAGCCCGGCGAGCGTTTCGAATCGTTCGGCACAGAGCGCGAGCAATCGGCGCGGCGTGAGATCGTCCGGCGCGACGAGGCGATTCAACTCTTCCTCGTGGAGTGGCCAGCACGCTCCGGCCCCGTTCGGCCTCGTGGGCGATGGATCGCTCACAGACAGCCGTGCGGCAATCAAGTGCTCGGCCTGAGACCGCGTCAACGTTGCTAGCGACCGTGCGCCGAGTGACGTCAGCCGGTCGTAGTCGGCTCCCCGTGCGTGGTCCTTCAACTCGCTGACGAATCCCGACTGGACGCACGAGACGAGCAACACGTTCGACGTTTCGTCGTGCAGCGTGCTCACCAGTTGGCCGAACGCGAACCACCCCTCGCGATCCCCGGACGACGTCTGCAGCGCTTCAACTTGGTCCAGACTCAGTAGAATCGGCAGATCGTTTCCCGCCAGTCGGCAGAGCATGATCACGACCTGTCTCGCTTGATGCTCGCGCTCTTCGTCAGTCCCCTCATCCTGCGAGAGCTCAAGTCTCGCGAGAGCCGCTTCGGGGAGTGAGTCACCAGCCAACCAGGCCCGCAGGTCGCGGCGATGCTGGCCGAACGCCAAGTGCTTGAACGCGATCGTCGTGTTGCGGTCGAGATTGAGGCTGTCCGCCACGCGGTCCAACAGCTCATCGAGACCAGGGCGATCCGTGTCGAGCATGTATTCGTACCACCGTTCGAGGTCTCCCTCGGCGACGCGCAGTTCGGCCAGACGACGAAAGAGAACACGTTCGAACTGCGTGCGCTGGCCGCGCACGGGACGGAACCAGTCTTCAACGAGTGTCCGCCGCACATGCCGCCAGATCATGCGCGGGCTGGCTTGCAGCCGGACCCACACAAATAGGCATTCGTCACGATTGGTATCGGTCGGCATTTGGAGCGTCAGCCGGTTGCGCAGCCGGCTCAGCAAGTGTGTCTTGCCGCTCCCCGCGACACCGTGAATCAGCAGCGCAGCCGAACGACCCGCGCGGCGCACATGTCCGATTCCGCGCAGGCATTCGTCGAACACACCGGCGTGAATCTCGGGCACATCCGTACCAGACGCCCGCCACGGATCCGAGACGATGGTCTCGCGAAACGGATTCATGCTCATTCCTCCAACGTCGCACTTATTCCGCGAGGCGCAACGCCATCCCCACGTAGAACACTCCCGCGCCATCGGTCACGAGTTCGTCTCGCTCGGCCGCACTGAGTCCGCTGGCGTAGTCGTGTCGATGCAACATCAACCGACCTTCCCGCGCGAGGTCGAGCACCGCGCGATCGAAGTACGGCTTGTCGAGTTTTGCCGCACGACGCAGGTCGCGTGCGGCGACTAATGCGCCACGCTCCGCCCCCGGTTCGATCTGCCGCATCAGGCTCAACAGTCCCAGCGCATCTGCCGGGGGCGTTGGAGGCGTGTCTGCGAGTCCGCCGTTCGCCGCTGCGCGGTCAGCGAGCGCGAGCGACAGCCCCGCCTGTTCAAAGAGCCCGCGCGCGGCCTTTGCCAGTTCGACCGGCGTCACTCCGGCGGCCCCCAACTGTGCTACGATCTTCGTCAACTGGAGGCCCACGTCTTTCAAGTATTCGTCGGGGGCGGGGGGCTTCCGTCCAAACTTAG
>CAYSHJ010000224.1:0-1642 GCA_964430385.1 uncultured Planctomycetaceae bacterium | reverse complement strand
CACCAGCGAGAAACTGATGATGAGGCACACGAGCGGCCACCAACTTGACCAATCGTCGCGCCGCCAGCGCCAAACGCCGATCGCCGCGGCGAACAACTCCAGAACATAAAACGTGCCGATGCCCCCACGAACGACTCGCGGCAGTCCTTCCGCATCCGCTCCGGAGGGGCTGACGTTCCAAAAACGTCGCAGCCGCAACCAACAGGCTTCCAGGAACTCGCGCGGATGTTGAGCGATCCACGCTTTTGCCCGCTGCGAGAGCCAGCGGTCTCGTGCGACTTCGTCTGACCGCGCGAGGTCAGTTTGTAGCATCTCGTCTTCGAGCGACCGCTGCCAGTCGCGCGAATCCCACAAGGTGCCAAACGGCTTCGTGACTTCTTCGCGATACGCCTCGTCGTTGTTTCCCAGCAACAGCGTGTACCCGCCGTGAGTTGACGTCACGATCGGTTCTCCAAAGACAAGCCAGTTGCGAATCACCCACGGTGCCACTGTCAGCCCGCACAAGATGGCCGTGATGATCCAACCACGCCACGGCCATTCGCGCGGCGGCTTGACTTGAAACCGAACCGTCACGGCGATGACGCTTCCGAGGACGATGAACACCCACACCGTTGGTCGGCACAGCGCTCCCAATCCCAGCAGCACGCCGAAAGATATCCGGCGAATCACGTCGCCGTTCGTTGCCGTGGACGGCCAAGCCAACAAGCTCGCCGCCAAGAGAAACGTGCAGAGCGTCTCGGTCATCGCCAGCGAGGTCGCTTGCACGAGCAGCGGATTCACGGCCGCGAAACCGGCCGCGACCAACGACCAACCACCCAAGCCAAAACGCCAACCGATTCGCCACGTCAGCCAAACGGTCGCGACGCTCAGACCGATCTGTACGGCAGCCACGAGCTTCATTCCGCCGCTTAAAGAAAAAAACGCCGCCAGTAGCAACGGGTAGAGCGGCGGACGATAGGCCGTCGCGTGTCCCAACTCTGGATGCACGAACCCGTCACCATCGGCCAATCGTTGGGCGATGCCAAGGTACAAGTCGCGGTCTTCGGCCAAACGCTCCGGCTTCCAGCAGACGAGTCCCACTCGCAGACCAAATGCGACGCACAACACGACCCACATGCCGATCGCGATCATGCGGTCGGTGCGGCATGTTGGAGTTGTCGAATTGTCGTGGGGCTGGGACATCGGTCGCGACAGAATTCAAGTCTTCCGTTGTTGATCATGAGCGCCGTGCGCGATACGTAGCCGAGTCGCTCCGCGACTCGGATCAGCGTCGCGGAGCGACGCCGCTACGTTGTGGGCATGTTGGCGAACGGTCGCCTAGAATGCGACCGCTCAGTCTTTATTCGTTCGCGCGACAAAGAGGGACGGCCGCGCGGCTCGACTCCGGCGTGATTGCGAGTCCAATTCTGGCCCGATATTCTGGCAGTCCCGGTTCGGGAGCATTTCTTTTTGTTCAGATCGTCATTCACCGATTCAACGAAAGCAGACCGCATGAAACCCGTCAAACAGTGTGTCGCGGAAGGACTCGGAACGTTTTACCTCTGCTTTGCCGGCATCTCGGCGATTCTAGGCACTCAGCCGCCGATCAACAGCGGAGCCGGGCTAGTGGGCATTGCGTTGGCTCACGGACTGGCGTTGTCGA
>CAYSHJ010000223.1:0-8232 GCA_964430385.1 uncultured Planctomycetaceae bacterium | reverse complement strand
CACCGGGAGTCTGGCTTTTTTCATATTCCTAAATTCACGTAAACCCCTATTTTCACAGATTTGAAATCCTTAACGGCGTTGCCCGCTCGCCTGACTCATTCCTGACCGCGCGAGGTATCACTGCGCGCTGGACATGTCAGGTCGCAGCTTCTTGGCGTCACGCAGATAGACGTGGACCATTTCAGCCTGCGTCTTGTCGGTGTTCACGTGCAACAGCACACGGATGCAGCGCGGCAGGCTGTCGGGCACGGGGATCTCGGACGCGCACAGCAGCGGAACCTGGGCCATGCCCAACGCACGAGCGGCTTCGGCGGGAAAGGCGGACGCTAAGTCGCGCGTGGTCGTGAAAATGGCGGAGACGATGTCGTCGAAGTGGACGTCAAGATCGTTGGCTCGCAGCACTTCCACGAGCAACTCACGGGTGGCGTCCAGAACTTCGGATTTGTCATCGACGGCCACGTTGGTGGCCCCGCGGATGCCTCGCACTGCCATGAGAAAGACTCGCTCGCTGAGGTATACGTCAGTGGTCACCGCACCGCTTCCGACGTCGGCATGATGGCGGAAGCGAGGTCGGGAAACAACGATGGACTTCGCCGAGGCGGCGTTGAAGACAACTCGCTCGGCTGCTAGAGTATCCGCCACGTTTGACGGGATTCGTCGCGAATTGGCAACTTTCAGGTTTCAGTAGAACGATCGGAGTCCTCAGCAATGGGAGTTAAGAAGACCGGCCGTGGCCGCCGCAAGATCGGAAGCACGAAGCGGCGCATGCGTGCCAAGATTCGGCATCGCAAGGACAGGTAATTCGACTGCCGTTCGGTTGGTCGTCGGACATCACGCGTTTACCATCGACGAGGCTTTCCATGAAGGCCTCGTCGGTTTTTTTTTATATCCACTCATTTATCCGCGGCGCACCTCCGGAGCCGGTCTTGCGAGTGAAGGCAAGTGCCGCGATGCCGCAACGAGCAATTGTGAATCTGCCGAATCGAACGAATACTGAGCAACGGCTTGGGCGATAACGATAACGCTATTGTCGACCCCTTCGGCTTCTTCAAGGTCGCTCGAATTGGCGACGATCTTCAGTTCGCTCCTTGACACCTCGGACCCATCAGGGGATGCTATTCTTCACCTCCCCCCCGAAAATTCCCTCCCAAAACCGCCCTGCCCTCAGCACATTCGCAAACGGCATGGGTGCTTGGATTCAGGCTTACCAACACCAACCACTGGCCTCCAGTTGACGCTTTCCGAAAAGGATCGCCCATGATTCGCCTCGCTGTTCGTTTTTTGGGATTCGGCTGTATCGCGGTCGCGAGTTGTATTGGCACTTCGTCGATGCGAGCCTTCGCGGACGAACCGGTGACCGATGAGAAAATCACTCAACTCAAGCAGCAAGCGGACGAGGCCAAGGCTCGACGCGACGTGGCTTCGGTGCAGTTGAAGGGCGTGCAGGACAAAGCCAAGTCGCTGTCCGACGAAATCGCGAAGTTGAAGACCGCGATGACGATGGCGACCACGACGCTCAAGACTTCCGAAGAAAAGTTGAAGCCCGCTCAAGAGGCGGCGACAAAAGCCGACGCGGCCAAGCAAGTGGCGGAGAAAGCGTTTGCCGACGTGAAGGCTGTGGCGGACGCGGCTCAGAAAGCGGCGGAAGAGGCCGCCAAAAAAGCCAAGGACGAAGAGGCCAAGGCTCAAGCCGCGGTCAAGGCGGCGGCTGATGCGATCGCAGCGGCGACGGGCCTTCAGCAAGCGATTGACGGCGCGAAGAAGACGATTGGCGACGCGACCGAGGGACTGAAGAAAGTCGAAGCCGACGTCGCGGCGTTTCAACCCGAAGTGCAAAAGACGACGGACGCACTCGCCGCCGTGAATACGGAATGGGTCGGCAAGCAACGAGCGGTCGAGGGCGGGTTGATTTCGCTGGGTCGTATGGTGTCGTTCTCGCACTCCGTCGCGCCCATCTTCACGAAACGGTGCCTGGCGTGCCACAATGCTCGGACCGCGAAAGGTCGCTACAACATGGAGAACTTCGCGGCGGTTCTGAAAGGTGGCGAAAGCGGCGAAGCGGTCAAGCCGGGAGACATGGATTCCAATTTGATCGCGATGATCTCCGATGGCACGATGCCCAAGGACGCCGATCCGCTCACTAAGGAACAGATCGAATTCGTCAAGAAGTGGATCGCGACCGGAGCGACTCTGAACGCCGGATTCGAACCAACCTCGCCGCTGATCAAAATCATTCCGAAGGAAACGCAGCCCCCCGCACCCGAGAAATATCCCGTGCCGGTGCCGGTCACCGCAGTGGTCTTCAATGCCGATGGCTCGTTGCTGGCGACGTCGGGCTATCACGAAGTCGTCTTGTGGAACGCGGCCGACGGTGCGCTCGTGCGTCGTATCGGCAACGTCGCCGAACGTGTCTACGACTTGGAATTCAGCGCGGATGGCAAGACGTTGTTCGTCGCGTCGGGAACTCCGGCACAACTCGGCGAAGTGAAAATTTTCAACGTGGAGAACGGCCAATTGCTGGGGGATCTCGTATCAACGGACGACGCGGTCTTCGCCGTGGCCCTTAGTCCGGACGGCACGAAGTTGGCGAGTGGCGGAGCGGATCGAGCGATTCGCGTGTTTGAAGTCGCGACCGGCAAGGAACTGCTCTCCATCGAAGACCACGCAGACTGGGTGATGGATGTCGCCTGGTCACCCGACGGTACTAAGTTGGCTTCGGCCAGTCGTGACAAGACGGCAAAAGTGTTCGACCTGAAGACGGGCGATTCGCTGGTGACGTTTAACGCGCACGCTCAACCGGTGTTCGGCGTCGGTTTCTCGCCGGACGGGAATCAAGTGATCAGCAGCGGTGCGGATCGGCAGATTCGCGTGTGGAACGTGTCTGATGCGGCTCAAGCCCGCGCGATCGGCGGCTTCGGTGCCGATGTGTTTCGTATCGTGACGACCAAGGATGGGATGATCTATTCGTCGAGTGCGGACAAGACAGCTCGCATTCACAAGTTCGCCGACGGAGCCCAAGTGCAATCGTTGGCGGGTCACACCGATTGGGTTTATTCGGTCGCCTTCAACGGGGCGAGCAAGCGAGTCGCTGCCGGAAGCTACACCGGCGAGGTTCGTCTGTGGAATGCAGACGATGGCAAAGAAGTGAAGATGTTCGTGGCCGCGCCGGGCTACACCCCCCCCGCGGCAGCCAAGTGACGTCGCATAATTCCTGCGCTCTCGCCGCGAATCGATCAACACGTGGCCAATTAAGCTGGTCGGGAACAGTGATGCTTTAACCCGATTAAGCGAAGTTGCCGCGTCACGGTGTTGCTGGCGATGGCCGCAAGTCATAACACGCCGATTCCTCGCCGTTGCGGACCAGCAAGCGACCACGCGACAGAACTGGGTGATTCCACGTCTTGCCATCGATCGCGTGAAAGCGAGCTAATTGACGAGGCGGCTCCGGGGACGCGGGGACCAACACCACGTCCCCTTCTTCGGACAAGATCAACAGCTTGTCCTCAACCATCAGCATCTGACCGTAACCGTAGCGGCCTTGCTTCCAACGACGCTGACCGTCTCGCAGGCTGAGGCAGGTCAGCAGCCCCTCATCCAAACCGAAAAGGTATTCACCGCAACGCACTGCGCTATTGAATTTCAACTTGAACTGTGGCGACTGCCAGCGTTCGACGATGTGATTCTCGGAATCCGCATGCCGTTGAAAGTCGAGCAAAACACTGCCTTTGCCGTAGCCTGATCCAATCAGCACCAATTTCTCATCGATTACTAGCGGTTGCGCCGAGTTGACTTGTGGTGAGTTAACCCATCCCCATTCCCAGACTCGCTCACCAGTTTCGGGCCGCAAGGCGACGATTCCCAGACCGTCAAAGATGAGCACCTGCCGCTCGGCGTGCCAATACTCGCTGTGGACATCGCCACGGAGTGTCGCAAAGTGGGGTGAGCTATAGCTTCCTCGTCGGCCTTCGACCGCCCAGGCCTTTTCACCGCTGTCGCGCCGATAAGCGATGACGGAAGTGCGCTTCGCTCGGCTTGTTTCATCGTTGTTACCGGGACTGACGATCACTAAGTCGTCCACGATCAGCGGCGATCCGCATTGTCCCCAATCCAGATTCGGCGAGCCGGCGTCTTCGAGCGTGTTGCGAGTCCACGCGCGCCGGCCGTTCGCAGCTTCGAGGCAATTCAGGATTCCGGTGGCTCCCTGCGTGAAAACCTTGCCGTCATGCACGGTCGGTGTCGAACACGGGCCCACGCCGCCTTGCGGGCTGCTGAAGCGGGCGGCATCGGCGTGCGACCACAATTCACGGCCGGTCTCCACGTCGTAGCAGACGCACAACTCGTGCTCGCCGCGCTGCTCCAACGTCCAAGCTCGCCGGCCAATCACGGCAAACGCACCCCAACCCGAACCGATCGGATGCTTCCAGAGTTGTCTCGGCGGTCTCGCGTCCCAGTCGGTCCGTAATGATTCGCCGACGACCACGCCATCTCGATTCGGTCCGCGAAACGCCGGCCAGTCCCCCTCGGTCGGCAGCAGACTCTCATTGGCGAGTTCGTCCGTCGCGGCGATTGAGCTGTTGGACTCGACGCTCTTGAAGAACTCGGACGCGCGATCCTTTGGCGACGGCTGCCAGCGCGGCGAAAAACGCGGGATCATCGCACCGTCAAACTCATCGAAGCGGAAGGCGGCCAGAGACGTCCCAGCCAGCACTGCGGCCGCCAACATTCCCAGCCCGCGAGTCCGCCACGGCAACCTCGACCAGAACACCCACCACAGCAGCAGCAGCAACACAGTGAGCGGCCCAATCACAAAGACGCATGCCCAATCCCGGTAGGATTGATTCTCTCCGAAAAAGATCGTGGCGGCAGTCTGCAATGCGGCTCCGACTCCCAATACGGCCACTGCCGGCCACCAGCGCATCTTCTTCGCGGTGGTCTCTTCCGTGGAATGCATCACAGAAACATCCGTCGCCATCCTCAAATCTCCATGTGCCAGATGTGGCGCATGATGATGAGGCAACATAGCCGCCGCAAGCCGGCGGCTATGGTAAAAATCGCTCACGCTCCGCCGGGGTCGGCAGCCGGCAAGTCGCTTTCTTGCCGAACAGGCGAAAGCGATTCGTCGCGATGATTCGATAGACGATGTCTCGCAGTGGCAGCGGTACGATCCACAACAGCGCGGCGAGGAAACTCCAAACGCCGCCGAGTTGCCGCAGCACTCTCACCGCTGCCGCTGATCGCACGAAGATTCGTCCGTCGTGATCCAACCAGACAAAGGTGCTCAGTTGAGATTCCGGATTGGGAATCCACCGCGCTGCGGTTTCGCCTTGCAGGGGAGAAAAGCGGATCGTTCTTCGACGGTCGCGGGACAGGATGAAATCCACAGACCAGTTGCACAACCCGCAGACACCGTCGAAGAAGACCACGTTCCTGGGCCGATCCGCGTCACGGATCGCCGCCTCGTCACGTACGTTTTGA
The DNA here is from genome assembly GCA_964430385.1 of uncultured Planctomycetaceae bacterium. GTDB lineage: Bacteria > Planctomycetota > Planctomycetia > Planctomycetales > Planctomycetaceae > CAYSHJ01. The sequence continues at coordinate 2,757 of CAYSHJ010000223.1, read as the reverse complement.
TCGCTAGTTGTTTCCAAACTCATGAACCAATTCCCAAGGTTGTGCCGCCGATCCGCAGCCGCCGACTTCATTCAGCCCCGTGTGCGGCGATTCGGCCAACGCGAGCTCACCCCGCAAGACTCTCGTGCGAATCGGCGCTTCGATGCCCAATTTTACTCGACCGCGTCCCGTTTGCACGACGGTGACCACAATGTCTGAACCAATGCGAATCGTCTCCATCTTCTTCCGTGTCAGAACCAACATGGCTAACTCCCCTGCGGATCACGGCCGCGCGTTCGTCGGCGTATGTGCCTGATTGATAGCCGTGATCTTGTTTCTTCGTTCGGTGAGTCTCCATCGCTCACCTTAATAAGACGGGGAATGCGATTCGTATGCCAATTTACGTCCGCTGGACGCCATTCGCTCGCCTGATGAAAACTTGAATCAGAATCTCGATGATCTGACTCATCTTCCGTCAGATCAGCTTTTGTTCAGATTCCTGGCGACTTCAAAGGCTCTCTCCAAGACCGAAGGATCGCTGTAAGATTCACCAACCGGAATTACAAATCCCTTGCAATGCGGAAGGCGACCAATATACTTCGCCGCTCGCGCGCGTCACTGTTTTGGCGTGTTTTAGGAAGGTGCGATCGACATGGTTCAGAAATGTGACCTCTGCAGCAAGCAAGCCGGGCGCGGCAATAGCCTCGTGCAGCGCGGTAAAGCCAAGTACCTCGGCGGAAACGGCCGGAAGACCACCGGGATCACGAAGCGATATTACTACCCCAACTTGCAGACCGTGCATGTCGAGCGGGACAACGGTGGCGCCATGACGATTCGCGCCTGCACCAAGTGCATTCGCAGCGGAGCGGTTCGCAAGAGAGTGAAACGCAAGCCGTTCACGATCAATCCTGAAAACAACTGAGCCGGAAAGGGGTCGGGAGTTTTTTTCATGCCGCACGCCAGGAGTCAAGCCGTTCGAATTCTCGCGAGTGCGGCATGAAAAAGACTCCCGACCCCCTCGCGATCTCAAACCCGGTTTCCTGACGGAGCCGGGTTTTTGCGTTGATGGAAGGTGGGCAGTTCATGGCCGAACCGCTGACAAAAGAAGTTGTCACCAAAGTCGCGTTGCTCTCGCGGCTGAAGTTGTCCGACGCTGAATTGAAGCTATTCACCGCACAGCTTGGGCAAGTCTTAAGCTATGTTGAGCTGTTGAACGAACTCAACACCAACGACGTCGAACCAATGGCGCACGTCGCCGACATCGCAAACGTGTTTCGCCCAGACGAACTTAAGCCGTCGTTGCCCCGCTCTGACGCGCTCGCGAACGCGCCCAAGTCGGATGGTAAATTCTTCGTCGTACCGCAGATCCTGGAAGAGGCGTGATGCCATCACGCGGGCTTCGCCCGCAACCTTGCTCCCTCTCCCCCGCATCGGGGGAGAGGGTTGGGGTGAGGGGGTTCGTGGGCCGGTGGAACGCTCGGCCCCCTCACCCTAGCCCTCTCCCCCGCGGCGGGGGAGAGGGGACAAATTGCGCGTAGGATGCGCATAAATTACAACCGAAGACCCTAATTGGCGATTTGCAACTGCCAGCCACTGAGGTGCCATGACGACTGATGCCTCCTCCGTCGATCTTGTCCTTCGCCTGCAACGAGGCGAGACCACTTCCGTCGAATTGACTGAAGCGAGCTTGGCGGCGATTCAAGCGCAAGACATTCAGATCGGCGCGTTTTTGTCCGTGAACGCCGACGCGGCGTTGGCTCAAGCTCGCGAGGTGGACCTTAAGCGTCATACCGATCAATCAGTCGGCAAGTTTGCCGGGCTTCCCATCGCGATCAAGGACAACCTGTGTACGCGCGGCGTGCCGACGACCTGCGCGAGCCGCATGCTGGAGAACTTTATCCCGCCGTACGACGCGCATGTCATTGAGCGGTTGAGGGCCGCGGACGCGGTCATTGTCGGCAAGACCAATCTCGATGAGTTCGCGATGGGTTCGTCGACTGAGAATTCCGCGTTCAAGATCACTCGGAATCCGTGGAACCTCGCGCACACGGTCGGCGGGTCGAGCGGTGGATCGGCGGCGAGTGTCGCGGCCGGAATGGTTTTAGGTGCGTTAGGCTCGGACACTGGCGGCTCGATTCGCCAGCCGGCAGGATTTTGCGGCGTCGTGGGATTGAAGCCGACGTACGGCCGAGTCTCGCGATACGGACTCGTGGCTTACGCGAGTTCGCTTGATCAGGTCGGTCCATTCGGCACGGATGTCGCCAGCGTGGCACTGTTGTTGGAAGTGATCTCCGGACACGACGTCCGCGATTCGACGAGTGTTGATCGCCCCGTGCCGGCGTACTCGCAGACGGTTGACCAGCCGCTCGCCAATCTGCGCGTCGGCATCGCGAAGGAACATTTCGTGGCCGGCCTCGATCCCGAGGTTGATGCGGCGATCAAGCAGTCGCTTGACGTTTATCGGTCGCTCGGCGCGGAGATCGTCGAACTGTCATTGCCGCATTCGAAGTACGCGATCGCGACGTATTACTTGATCGCGGCCTCGGAAGCCTCCAGCAACTTGGCACGCTTCGATGGCGTGCATTACGGCCACCGAGCCGTTCAGTTCACCAACATGATCGGCATGTACTCGGCCAGTCGCGGTGAGGGCTTCGGGGCCGAAGTCAAACGCCGGATCATGCTCGGCACCTATGCGCTGTCGGCCGGCTACTATGACGCCTACTACCTGAAGGCGTTGAAAGTTCGCCGCCTGATCCGCAACGACTTCGATGAGGCGTT
>CAYSHJ010000222.1:0-2328 GCA_964430385.1 uncultured Planctomycetaceae bacterium | reverse complement strand
GGCGGTGTTGCCAGTGCCAGTGTTGGAAGAAGCCAAAGAAAACTTGCTTTCGCTGGGAAACACCGGCATCGGCATTTGCGAGCACTCACACCGCGGCAAGGCGTTTCTCGCCGTGTACGAGGAGACCGAGGCTCTGTGCCGCGAGATCGGCGGCATCTCGTCCGATTACAAGGTGTTGTTTCTGCAAGGTGGCGCGTCGTTGCAGTTCAGCATGATCCCGATGAATTTTCTCTCGGCCGATCAACAAGCCGACTACCTCGTCACCGGAGCGTGGTCCGAGAAGGCTCAAGAGGAAGCCGTTCGCTTCGGCAAAGTGCATGTCGCCTGCTCCAGCAAGGACCGCAACTACTGCTACATCCCCAAGACGGTCTCGTGCAGCGGCGGCGCGGCTTACGTGCATTACACTTCGAACAACACGATTTTCGGCACGCAGTGGCAGCGGCTGCCCGAAATTCCGCACGGCTCGACGCTGATCTGCGACGCCAGCAGCGACATCTATTGCGGCCCCATCGACGTTTCGAAATACGGGCTGATCTACGCCGGAGCACAGAAAAACCTCGGCCCGTCGGGTGTGACGCTGGTGATCATCCGCAGCGATTTGATCGAGCGCGGCCGCTCCGACCTGCCGACGATGTTGCAGTACCGGACGCACAGCAAAAACGACTCGATGTACAACACGCCGCCAACGTTCGGCATCTATCTGATGGGTTTGGTCTTCAAATGGATCAAGTCCAACGGCGGCCTGGCCGCGACCGAGCGACGCAACCGCGGGAAAGCCGACCGGCTCTATGATTACCTCGACCAAAGCCGCCTCTTCAAACCGACGGCCGACCGCGACAGCCGCTCGCTGATGAACGTGACATTCGTGACCGGCAATGAAGAACTCGACACCAAGTTCGTGAAAGCCGCGACATTAGCCGGCCTCGACGGCCTCAAAGGCCATCGCAGCGTCGGCGGCATGCGTGCCAGCATCTACAACGCCTTCCCACTCGAAGGGGTCGATGCACTGATCGCCACGATGAAAGAGTTCGAAGCCAAATACGGATAACGCGGCGGAGCCTCCACCTGTGTCTCATTTTGGTCGATTGGTGTCCTTCCGCCTCGATTTGCGGAAGAACTTGCTTGCCGGCCCGTCATGGGCCGGCTTTTTTGTCACGACATTCGATGACTCGACCGCGATCCTCCTTGATCTGTGCCACGACGTTGCTATTTTGACAGTTGAAATTGTCAAAAAACGGCCGAGCCGCCGAGCAAACCACACAGACGCAAGGGTGGTCATTCATCGCTACCCCCCTCCGGCGTCGAGAGAAATTGCCGTGAACGAAGAGCTTTACGACGACTACATTCTGGACCATTATGAATGCCCTTACCACAAAGGGCATTTGGAGTGTGCAACCTGTTCCCATAGCGAGAAGAATCCGCTTTGTGGAGATCAAATCCGCTTGGAATTGAAGCTCGATGAAGCGGGTCGAGTGGAGAAAGCATTCTTCAATGGCAAGGGATGTGCGATCAGCCAAGCGGCAGCGTCGATCTTGTGCCAACATATCGAAGGGAAGACGCTGTCGGAACTGCGGGACTTTCAGGCTCAAGACATGCTGGGGTTGATCAAGGTACCACTCACCGCGACGCGTCAACGCTGCGGGTTGCTCGGTTTCAAAGTGCTCAAGACGATGATGTACTCAGGCGTTTTCCAATGACCTCCGCTTTTGATGTTGATGCCGTGCGGCGCGACTTCCCGATCCTCGCGCGACCGCTTCCGAATGGAGCGACGCTTGCGTATCTCGACAATGGCGCGACGGCTCAAAAACCGCAAGTTGTGCTCGACAAGTTGCGTGAGGTCTACGAGACCTACAACTCCAACGTGCATCGTGGCATTCATCAGTTGGGCGACCGAGTGACCGTCGAACTCGAAGCTGCTCGCGAAAAAGTCCAGCGGCTGATCAACGCGGCGGAGTCAAGTGAAGTGATCTTCACGTCGGGCACGACGATGTCAATCAATCTCGTCGCGAATGCCTGGGGTCGCAAGTTCCTGCGGCCGGGTAATGAGCTTTTGCTGAACGAAATGGAACACCACTCGAACTTGGTTCCGTGGCAGCAAATCGCGAAAGCGACCGGCGCGAAGTTGAGGTTTTTGCCACTCACCGCCGACGGGCGGCTCGACCTGTCGCATCTTGACCGGATGTTGACTTCGAAAACGAAACTGGTCGCGGTCACGGCGATGTCCAACGTGCTCGGTACGATCAACCCGATTCGGGAGATCGCCGCGCGCGCGCGACAAGTCGGCGCGGTGATTCTGGTCGACGGCGCTCAAGGCGTGCCGCACAGGCC
>CAYSHJ010000221.1:0-29295 GCA_964430385.1 uncultured Planctomycetaceae bacterium | reverse complement strand
CGAAAGTTATGTGGCGAAGTTGGTTATGTGGCGTCGATTGAGCGACGCTCGTTTTTGCCGGCTCGAAGTCAGATCGAACGCCACATAACCAATCGAACTACAGCCTTCGCAGGAACTCCATCAGCCCTTTGTTCTCCTTCCACGGCCTGCCGTTCTTCTTTCCTTCGACTTCGCAGTTGGCCAAGGCTTTGGCCTTCATTTCCAGATCGACTTCGGCGTACACGTTGGTCGTCGTCAGCGAGACGTGTCCGAGCCAAGCTCGGATCGTGTTGATGTCCACGCCTGAGCGCAGCAAGTGAGTCGCCGTCGTGTGACGAATCGTGTGCGGGCTGACTCGCTTTTTGGCCAAGGACGGCATTCGCTTCGCCGCGCGAAGCGCTGAGCGCTCGACCAGCGTATGAATGCCAAACCGCGTGATGGGTTGGCCGCAGCGATTCAGAAACACATGCTCGTCGGGACCGCGACCTTGGACCAAAGCCGAAAGTTCACGAATGGTCTGTGCCCACAGAGGGCACCGACGCGGCTTGTTGCCTTTGCCTCGAATCAGGACTGACGCCAAGTCGCGGCCGGGGACTTGAGGCAATGAAAGGTCGCCGATGCGGACCTGGGCCGTTTCATCCGCCCGCGTACCAGCATTGTACATGAACAGGAGCAAGGCGTGCTCACGACGGCCTTGAGCAGTCGTGAGGTCTGGCGTGGCGAGCAAGGCGTCGATCTCCGACTTTTCCAAGTAGGTGACCAGCGTTCGCCGGGCCTTCTTGAACGGCACCGCTCTTATCTGTCCGCACCACTCGACCAACTCCGGGGCATGCACAGCGATGAACCGAGCCAACGCGTGAATCGCAGCCAAGCGTTGGTTGCGAGTGGCGATCGAGCATCCGCGCTTCAACTCCAATTCGCTGAGGAATTGCCGCACGCGGTCAGCCGAGACGTCGGTCACCGCCAAGCGATCCACTGGCTTGCGGGCACGACGAGCAACAACCGGGAGCAACAATCTCAAAGTGTCGCGGTAACTCCGCTGAGTATTTTGAGCCAGATTCCGCTCGTGGATCATGTGCTCCATCAGGAACCGGCGAACCCACGGACCGAGCAAAGAAGGATCACGCATGATCGGCCTCCTTGCGGGCATACCGCTCAAAGCGTTGGCCGGCCTGCTGCAACAATTCCGGCGTCATGGTGAGGTACACTTGCGTCGATGTCGGTTGCGTGTGGCCGAGATAAACGGAGAGGTGATACAGCAGACGTTGCACGTCCAGTCCCTGCCGATACCACTCCGTCAGGCGGTGAACCGCGAACGTGTGCCGCAGGTCGTGGAACCGAGGTTGGTAGCGACCGCCGTCGGAGCGCTGCACACCCGCGTGTTTCCGCAGGCGGGAGAACGCTTGATCCAACGTCCAAATGGGAATCGCCACTCCATCTCGGCAGACGAAAAATGGACTCGCGACGCCAGCCGCTGGATGGTTCACTGCCCGCCAACGCGCGTAGTCGCGAAGCACCTTCGTCAGATCCTTTCCAAGGGGAACCAGCCGAGACTTGAAGAATTTCGTTTCCCGGATGGTGAGCAAAGCATTCGGCAAATCCACGTCTGCGATCGGCAGGTCCAGCACTTCTTGACGACGCAGGCCGGCCCCATAAGCCGTGAGCAGAATGGCCCGCATCGTCGGCGGTTCGATTCGTCTGGGGTGTCGCCGGAACAACGAGATGGCATCCAGCAATCGTCGGAGTTCAGCGCGAGAATAAATGTACGGAATGAGTGTCGGGAGCGGCCTGGGCAGCTCCGTCGGCAGTGGGGCCTGATCCATGTGCCCGCGACTGACCGCGAATTGGAAGAAGACCTTGAGCGCCGAATACTTGATGTGCCAGGCGTTGGTAATCGGTCCTTTGCCGGCCAAGAACTTGGCGACGTCTTTGACTCGAATTCGGCTGACTCGTGTCCGTGGTCCGACGGCGCGACCGAAGGACCGCAAGATGTCCTCTTTGCCTTTGCACACCTCGCCGAGCGTCCGGCGGAAGGTCACGAAATGTTCGACCAGATCGTGGATGTTCATAGTAGGCCCTCCAGATCGAAGTCTCCGACGATGCGCAGAGCGGCCAAATCCACCTTGGCATAGACAGCAGTCGTGTCGACCGACTGGTGTCCCAAGTGATCTCCGATCTCTTTGAGGGACAAACCCCGTGCCAGCAAGTTGCAAGCACACGCATGGCGCAGCACATGGGCACCGTAGTGGGGCAACGTCAGTCCCAGCGCGTGCAAGCGCCGGCTGACCATCCCGCCCACGGTCGCGAAATGCATGGGACGAAACGGTGCCAGAACAGTGAGGAATACCTCCCGTCGATCCGACCGAGGACGTCCCTCCCGCAAGTAGCGCAGCACGGCATCACCGACAGGACGGCACAACGGATAGCTCCGTGGCCGCTGTCGTTTGCCGTAGGTGATGGTCAGTAACTCTCGCGCCCAATCGAAGTCCTCCAATCGCAAGGCGACAACTTCCCCGGCGCGCAGGCCGTACACCGACAGCAGCAGCAACAAGGCGCGATCGCGGAGATCGACGACTTCGTTCCCATTCGCCGTCGCGATCAGTTTGTTGACTTCGTCCCACGAGGGGCCGAGCGGAAGACCTTCGTGTGTGTACACACGCGGAGTTTTGATGGCAGCCGCCAATCTCGGACGGCACCAGCGATGTATTTCCGCAAACCGGAGGAACGGACGGAGGGCTGTGGCAATCCTCTTCACTGTGGCGCGTGCGAGACCATGCTCTTGAATCTTCTCGATCAGAAGTTCGTCCACCTGACTCACGGACAACGTTTTGAGTCGCAGGCCGGCTTCAGCAATTTGCGCGAGAAACTCATGAATCGCTTTACGGCTGTATGCGATTGTTCGCGGCGACAAGCCACGTTCACGGAGCAGGTACTCGGTAAATTGAGCGACTTGCTTGGCATACGGTTGCCGAATTGGCGCGGGTGCTTGCAGCCGTCCCAAAAATGTCAGCCATCGAACGGCATGGCCCCTCAGCTTGCGACATTCACGGCGGACGTTGCGCACCGGGCGTCGCTTGGATCGACGATTGACCCAGCGATCCGCCGCGGCGGCGATCTCAGCTCGGTTGATCCGTTCCTTCGGTCGGCTGGCGAGTCGCAGAATCTTGGCGACGATCAACGTGTTGCGGGCGATGTGCCCCAACGTCACCAGAGACATCTGCTGGTTGGCACAATGCACGAGGTAACGGCGACGCTCCTCGGCGAGTGGTCCCTTGAGATGGCGAGCCACCGCGTGCTGGCGTCTGTAGAGTCTGTCGAACATAGTCGAACCTCCCAAATGAGTGGAAAGGAACTGTGGTTCGACTATTACGACGTCAAAGTTATGTGGCGGCGAGTTCTCAACTCTGGCGGGTGGAAATGGCCTGAATTCCTGATTTGCGAAGCGGACGACGTGGACAGGGCGTGCTTCGCAGAGTGCCGAGCAGTTGGCTGACTCTCGCGTAATATTTGCGCAGCATATCCCTCGACCCAATAAACAAGACCAACGAGAGAACCACGAAGCCGAGATCAAGCCATCCGACTGGAGCTGTGAAGATCCCGTAGTGCGTCCGCCTGGCCACGTACACGAAAAGCAGCGAGATCAGTCCGTTCGCGTGGAACAAGTAGAACTTGTAGTGAATGTCATTGAGCACGTTGTACGCGCCAACGTTGTCCTGCAACCGTGCGAAATTCCAGGGTGGTTGCCGAATCCCCGTCCAACGATGAATCGTGTCGATCACGAGCCACCGCACCGTACTGACCGTCACGCCGGCGGCAACGGACGCAAGGGTTCCGAACATGAAGCCGCCGACGGTCGGCGTTGAACCAGCAACGGACAGCCAGAGACGAACCGTCGCAGAAAAGTAGCTCAGGCCCCACAAGACAATGAAGCCCGGCAGCACGAATGCAATCAACAAGCCGAAGTTGCCAGAGGACACTTCCTTCATGGACTGAGCCCACGATACCACCCCGCGAGTGCGTCATCAAACTGAGAATCGGCGTCGGGGCCACATAAGCAACTGCGCCACATAATTGAAATTATGTGGCCGGCCACATAACCGAAGCGTATCGCGGGATCCGAGGAAAAAGACTACTTCGAGGGAGATAAAGAGCGTGTCCATCCAGCCCACCGTCGCCGTGGCGCCGAGGTTCACGCGGTGGCAACAGTATGCGATCGCCAAGGCGATGAATTCGTTTGCGAAGTACAAGTAGTGCCGATAATGAATCTCGATCAGCAGTCCGAACGCTTCGACATTGGGGCCGAGCCGCGAGAAGTCGAGCGGCGGCAGTGCGAGCCCCGTGACCCGATGCAGAGTGTCGACGATGAGCCAGCGAATCGCGCTCACCGTCATTCCCACCCCCATCGACGCAACCGTGAGGAAGAGGAACCCGCCGATCGTGGGTGTTCCATCAGGTGAAATCGCGAACCACGACCGCACGAGCGGCGAGAACGGACTCAGGCCCAGAAGCACGGTCGCTCCGGGAAGCAAATAGGCCACAAGCGGGCCGAAGTTGGCGTTCGTGACGGACTGCATTCGCCGAAAAGAAGCATACCACGACGAGTCGCCAACAACGATTGGGACAGGTGAAACGAGTTCGGCAAACGGTGAGTTTCTCGTCGTGCCGTGGTCGCCGGATCGTCATCGCTGGACCAAACTCCTATTCACAAATAGGCTGCCGTGTGTCTCGGTCGAATTGTCGAGAGGTTTTAGGCATTCAACTCGTGGCCTGCATCATGCCTTCGTTGGTCTTTGAATTCGAGCCGACATTAACTGCCGCGCGGCAAGGAGACCATCAGGCGCTCAATCGTTTGATCGCGATGGTCCGCGATCGACTGCATCAAAAGGCCACCGGCAGCATTGGCGGTCGATTGTCGCGCCGGGCCGATGACTCCGACCAAGTGCAAGAGGCCACGCGCGAAGTCTTTCAGCGTTTGCAAGACTTTCGCGGTCACACAGAGACGCAATTCATCGCCTGGGCGACAGTAATTCTGGAAACCTGGGGACAGCGGCTGCATCGGCAAGAAAATGCTCTGTGTCGTTCGTTGGACAAAGAAGTCTACGACACGGCAGACGGCAGCGTTTCGGTGAGCCATCTACCCAGTGGTTACACACCACCGGTGGAAAAGGCTCTGAGAAACGAATTAGAGTAACAGCTTCAACAGGTCATGGAGCGGCTTCCCCCAGAGGCGCGGCAGGCGTGGGTTTGGCGTTCCGAAGGCTGTTCGATGGAGGAAATCGCAGGCCGATTGTCGTGCGGCCGCAGAGTCGTGGCTCAGCATCTGGAACAAGCTCGGATCGAAATCGAGAAGGTGCTTGGTAAGAATCCGTAGGGGTCGGTCGCGATGTCTCACCAACCCGGCGACGCGGAGCAACAGCACGGCGGGTCGGCCGAGTGGTGGCATGACGTCTTGGCGGACTACGAGGCGTTGTTAGATCGCACCGATGTTCCGCCCAGTGAATTTCTCGGCTCACAATCGCTCTTGGCCGAACAGACTGCGGACGTGCGACCAAGACTGGAAAGAGCCTATCGCGAGTTTGTGTTTCGGAGCGGGCCGCTCCACCGAGGTCAGCGGTTTGGCCCTTCCGGGAAGTATGTGATTATCGAACTCATTGGGCGAGGCGGATTCAGCTTCGTGTATCGAGCGCAGCAGTTTCAAACGGACTCGCGCACCTTCTCACGCGACGTGGCGCTCAAGATTCTCTCTCCAAGTCACTGGGATCAGGATTCGACTCAACGGTTCCTGCGCGAGCAACGCCATACGACACAGGTGCAACATCCGAATGTCGTGCATGTCGATGAAGTCGGCGAGTACGACGGGCACTTGTTTCTCGCGATGCAGTATGTGTCCGCCGGGCCGGACGGAGAGCGGTCGCTCAAGGAATGGCTGGAAAAGCATCCCGCAGGAGCGGGATGTGCCCCGTTCGCCGTGGATTGGCTACTTGGCTTGGCGAAAGGGATCAACGCGCTGCACGCCAAAGGGATTTGCCATCGCGACATCAAGCCCGCCAACGTGCTGTTATGGACGGCCGAGAGTGTGCGGCAGCCGTTGCTCGGCGATCTGGGGCTAGCGCGCGGTCCATTGGATGCCACAGTCACGAAGGCTCTGGATGCGATGGGGACGCCGGCCTACATGGCACCGGAGCATGGCCACGGAATTCACGACGACGTTCGTAGCGACATTTTCAGTTTCGGTGTGACCGCCTATGAGTTCCTCACGGGGAGGCTGCCGTATGAGGCCAATTCCGCAGCATCGCGCGCGGCTCAAGTGCGGCTCCCGGAACTGCCAAGCCGTCGTGTGCGAGATATTGACTACGGTTTGGAGGCGGTCGTTCTGCATTGTCTGAGTTGGGATCGCACGGATCGGTACAACACGATTGGTGACATGATTCACGACTTGGAAATGCTCAAGCAACATCGTCCGCCGGAGCATGTCGGTCCGCTGTCCGGATGGCGGCGCGTCATCTATCAAGTCCGGCGCTCGCGATGGCTTCGTCCGACAATGAGCGGTGTCTTGGCGTTGATCGTCGTTGGCTTCGTAGTATTCGCGATTCAAAGATTTGGCTCGCGAGCGCCGGTCCAAATCGACAATCGCATTGTTCCCCAGGCCACGTCATCGCCAGTGGTCACGCCGTTCACGATTTCCATGCAGCAACGATTGTTGGATCGTACCCGCCAAGCCTTGGATGATGGTCAATTTCTCAATGCTCAGTCGGCGTTGGAACAGATGCCGGTTGATCGTCGCGATTGGGCCTGGGGGTATTTGCGGGGTCGCATCCACGAATGGTTGATTTGCGAGCGAGCTGCGTCAGTCCATGATTGGGGAACGTCGTGTGCGGCGGTGAGCGGGGACGGCCGAACGGCAGTGACCTTTGGACAAGACGGTCGCGCGGTACGCACGGTCTTGGAGACACTGGAATCCGCTGACTTGCGTGCGGGGGTTTGGGATTCGGTGCGTCGGCGTTGGCGACACGCAATCCTTGATGCCCAGATGGCGGAGGCTCCCAAATCATTCGATTGCGTGACGAGCGTTTGTCGCCTCAAAGTTGCTGGCTGGCTGGCTGGCTTGTGTGACGCATTCCGGTCGGGCACAGCTCGTAAAGGTCGGGACTGATGGGCTGTCCGTCGAACGGGAATTACTGACCGGTCAAGACCGTCCGTTGACGTCGATTACCGTTGCTCCCGATGAGCAGAGCTTCCTGCTGGGGGATGCCTCGGGAACACTGCTTCGCTCTGATCGCTGGGGATCGGTTTCATCCATACCGTGGCAACATTCGGACAGTCCGGTGATGGACCTGGTTTGGCTCAACTTGGAAACGTGCGCGGTGGCGCAGGCTGATGGCGTGCTCTCGCTTGTCTCTGTGTCAAACGGCCGAACCTTGGCCGAACAAAAGTTTCCGGGCTGCGTGTGGGATTTGGAACTCGCACCGGACGGCGTCACGTTGGCGATTGCCGCGGAAAGTCCCAAGGTCGTCACCTTGCGTTGGAATCGAGAGAACAACGGTTTGGAACCCGACAGTCAGTACCGTGCTCCCAGCACGGATCAAGATCAACTGGTGGCGGTGCATGCGATTCGATTTTCTCCCAGCGGCCAAAAGTTGGTCGCCGGTGATAATCTCGGTCGCCTGTTGCTGTGGCAGGTAGGCCACTCCAACCCTATGACCTCGGAGATTGCGGAGATGGAAGACTGGGGGCAGGCTCTCACGCGAGCGCTGCCAGTCGGGTTGTTGCGGCGTTATGTGGACTTCGACTTCATCGAGCAGGAAGAGATCGTCGTTTCGTGGGGACGACAGGGAGTGCTCAAACGCTGGCGATTGAAGCCGGAACACTATCACCGGCAGTTCGTCGGTCCTTCGAATCCGTTGCTGTGTGCTGTCACCGGTCAGCCGAATTTGCTGTGGATCGCCGGTGGTGACAAACAACTGGGACTGTGGAATGTCAGCCTCGCTGAGCGTATGGCCGTGTGTGAGTTCGGACAGACCGTCACCGCTTTGGGATCGGATTTGGTCGGTCAAACTTTGGCCACGGGTGACGATCAGGGAACCATCCGATTCTGGAAGCGCACGAACGAGACAATTCGTCCCGATGACCGAAAGCCTGTGGAACTCGACAAGAGCATTCGCGCGTTGGCGATCAGTTCCGATGGCCTGCGCCTCGCGGCCGTCGATCAATTGGGGATGTTGCGACAATGGCTGTTGCGGCCGAAGGACGATGTTGCGGGAAACGGAGAACTCTCTGTCGGAATCGCTCTGCGACCGCAATTGGCCTACAGCCCCGATGGTCGACTGCTTGCCTGCAACGTTACTGGCTCGGAAGTCGTTCTGCTGGAAAGTGATTCCTTGGAGGTGACGGGCCGTCCACAACTCGCTGCCGGACGTGGCGCGACTTGTCTCTGGTGGCCTCGTTGCTCGCCAATGTCTCTGGTGGCAGGAGATTCGGAAGGTTCTCTCAGACGACACGACTTGAAACCGCGGTCTGTGAGAGGTTTTCAGCGAGGAAGTTTACCGTCAGCGGCGGCGGGTTTAGCAGGATCGTCCCTGGGAGATGTGTTATTCGCCGTGGCGGAGGATGGCTTTGTCCGTTGTGTGGAATTGAATGCCGGACACACGTTGCTGACGTTGCAAGCGCCGCGTCGAGCTTCACCAGTTTGCAGCGTGGCGTGTGATGACTCTGGCCGACATCTCACCTTGGCTCATGCTGACGGGACGATTGACACCTTGTCGGCAGCCGCACCGACAACGATGCCCGAACGATTGAGCGGATCGCAGTGGACATCGCGAGTCTTGGCAGAAGAGCCGCACAGCAAGGAAATGTCGATTCGCTCGCGTTCGGTTCGCACGCTGAGCAGTGGCCATGTCGCCGTCGTGTATTCCGCCGTACCACGGACCTCCGAAGCAGAATTGCCGCACGAGCACATTCAGTTGGGACTCTGGACACCCCACGGAAACCGCTTTCAAACGACGCGGATTGCGACGATCGACCTGCGAGGATTACGAAACACCGACGGAGAAAAACGATCCTTGTGCCTGCTGGAAACGGCCGATGGCATTTGGACGGCGTATCGCCATCCGGTCCCAGAGCATGGAGCCTACGCCGGTGAAGTCCGCGTTCAATGCTGGTGCCTCGACGAACGGGGACAATTGGTGGCGCAGGAACGAGCGCGGAGCGCGGACGTTCCGCGAGGCAATCTCGGCTTCGATCTGCATCTCACGGCCAGCGCGACGAATGTCCCGACAACGTGGCACTTCAGTCATACCGGACACGAGTTGCTGTGTAGTCGCTGGCACGATCAAGGGTGGACCACGCATCCCGTGGGCCGATCGGGTGACGGATTCTCCATGCAGGGAACTGCCGATGCGGCCGGTCGATTCCATGCGATTTTTCGACCGAACCGGATCAATGGCGAGCCTTCTCCACCGATCTATTTGCGCGTTGATCCCACGACCGACGACGAGTTGCGTGAGACGCTCAGTCATTGGGCGATCTACTCGTGCGACGACCTGGCGATATTGGACAGCGGAGCCTTTGTTCGCCCCCAGGCATCGTTGATGGACGCCACCGGCCCAACAGTCAAGGACAGCGCTGTGCCGACAGCGCTGTATTCACGAGAGGTGGCACCGACTCTCTGGGAACTGGGGTTGGCGATTCGCCGAGAGGGCCGATGGCAGACACGCAAGCTATTCGACTTCGACAGTTTCAATCCGCCGACGATTCTTGCCAAACCCAACGTCCAAAAACCAAAACGAAATCATCGACACATTTCACGCACGGTGATTTAGCGGATCGAAGTTGGCGTTGGTCACGGACTGCATTGGTCATGGCTTCGCATAGCACAAGTAAGTGACCGTCCGGCGTGATCTGCATTCCGATGAGCCGGAGCGTGGTCCCATCTTCGTCGAGCAGACAGCCGAAGATTGCTTGGAAGTGATCGCTGATCCTGACCGACCGCAACTTGCGGGCAGAGTCTTGGCGAATCTGCTCGGGTTCGCGGATGGGAACGGTCATGGGCATGGTGCTATTTGGGAATCGGCAGTTTGTGCGAACTCAGCGTCACCGGTGGATAACACATTGGTCCCCAGTCTTTGTCGGCACCGTGGTCGATCCAGACTTGAAGGATGGTGGGGAGCAGCCAGCCCATCATGGTGAGGCAGTGCTTCAACGTGGTGCGATTCAGGCGGCTGCCGCAGGTGGAGGCACCGTGGGTGAGTTGGCAGCGGAGCAAATAGATTCTGGTGACGAGTTTTTCCAAGATGTTGAGCCAGCGGCCTTCGACATACCAACTTTGCGCCTTGTGCCGGCCGTTTCGTGCTCTGCCGGCGGACTTTGCGGACGGGTCTTGCCAGAAGTATTGGTTGAGGTATTCGTCTTCCAAGATGCAGAGAACCAGCGGCTTATTGTCCTGGAGAACGGAAACAAGATGGCTGGAACGATCCATCGCATGGATTTGCCCAAGGAACGCTTGCCAGCTTCGGCGATCGGCCGCGGGTTCCAGAGCGGTTTGATCCCATTGGCCGTAGAGCGCGTTGAAGGCGATCCACTGGTGGAGCAGGATTTGATCGGCGTGGCGAACCGGATCAAGCTGCTCGACTTCGCTCATCCAACTGCACGCTCGATGAAAGCGAATCGCGGTGGGATGCTCGCTGCGTTCGATCGCCAGCCGTTCTTTGTGGGGTTTCCATTGGCGGCGCAGGTCGTGAACCGTTTGTGGCGATGCGGGCATGGCAGGTGTCCTTGGGCAGACTGGAAGCGAACTTTTTCGGCAGGACGCGGGTCTTGATGTCGCCCAGCCGGTCGCGGTCGAGAGCGAGTTCGGGCGGATTCATCGGGCCGCCTCCTGTTCGCGGGACCATTCGAGGAGCTTGGCTCTGAGCAGTTCCTTCGAGGGGAGGTAGAGCTGGTATTCCTTGGCGTGGATGTTGGCGTCCTTGGGCAGAGTGAGTTCCACGATGGCGTCTTTCTTTTCCTTGCAAAGGAGCAGGCCGACGGTGGGGTTTTCCTCGGGCAGCTTCACCTGGCGGTCATAGTGGTTCACATACATCTGCATCTGCCCAAGATCCTGATGCGTGAGCTTGTCGAGCTTGAGGTCAATGACGACATAGCAGCGGAGGAGCCGGTTGTAGAAAACGAGATCGAGGAAGTAGTGGTCCCCGTCGAAGGTGAAACGCTTCTGCCGGGCCTCGAACAGGAAGCCCTTGCCGAGTTCGAGCAGGAATTTCTCCAGGTGGCTGATGAGCGCGGATTCGAGGTCAGACTCGGAGTAGCGGGCCTGCTCGTTGAGCCCCAGAAATTCGAGGACGAGCGGCTCTTTGAGCAAGTCTTCCGGCTTCACGATGACCTGGCCTTCTTTGGCCAGCTTGCGGATGCCATCCTTGTCGCGGCTGAGGGCCAGCCGTTCGTAAAGGGACGAGGCTTTCTGGCGTCTGAGTTCGGGCACGGACCAGCCTTCGTTGGTGGCCTCGATTTCGTAGAAGCTGCGCTCGTCGGGATTTTTGACGGTGAGCAGCTCGACGTAGTGAGACCAACTCAGGGTGAAGGGCGATTTCCGCGAAGGCGTCGCGGAGATCATCAATTGGTCAGCAGGCTGCTGACCAATTCGGGCGATTCCCGATTTTCCAGAAGCCTTCTGGAAAATCGCACCCGCCCCCAATTCACCAGAAGGCTTCTGGAAAATTGAGACGCGGTCAGCCCAAATCAGATAGAAGCTCCTCATGGCCGCAAGATTGCTTTTCGAAAACCCTCGGCCGAATTCCTCCGTCAGCCGCGATGAAAGCTCCTTGAGCAGTTCGGTTCCATACGCCGCTCGTTTCGCCCCCTGCTGCTCGTGCTCGACGATGCGGCGGCCAATCTCAAAGTTGGTCATCACCTGAAAGGTATCAATCACCGACGACACGCCACGGCGCGCGGACTGGATGAGCTGGCGGACCTCGGCGATGAGCGATCCGAGTCCATCGGGCTTCGCCTTTGCGAGCGAGGTCGATTTCTTGACCACGGAATTTCTGACAGCGGACTTCCTGGCGGCAGGTTTCTTTTTCATCGGGTGAGCGCCTCTTGCGTCAAACTACCGTCAAATAAGATCGGAACGTCTGATTATTGACTAACACGAACAACCTCAAGCGGTTGAGTCATTCTTTGATCCGGCGTTGTCCTTCCAAATACCGCTCCCATCAAATAGCCGTCAAATAAGACTTGGCTCTCAGGCCCAGAACGGAAGATAGCTGGCGAACTTCTTTCCTTGGTCCGGGTCAAACGGCTTGATCCGCCCGGCCGCCAGAGTTTCGCCAATGATCCGGGAGGCTTTGGCGGCATTGTGTTCCTCAATTCCGAACCGCTTCCGCATCGAGGTGTTCGTCATCCGGCTTCCTGACACGAAGCACAAACAGGCGTGTTGGTAGCAGGCTCGGATGCGGTCTTGCGAGTCCATCTCCGACAGCTTTCTTGGTGCGAATAACGTCGCCTTCGTGAAGCCGGGCTGAGTGGTCGTGATCGCCACGAAGTCCGGTGCCGGAAGTTGAAACGCTTCCACGGCCGCAATCACTTTGTCGATGCCGCTGCCGGCCTCTTCGCAAATCTCCATTCTCCGCATCAAGGCCGCCAAGGCGTCATTGCGGGACTTCGGCGGTGTGTCGATGAACCGCAAGGTGTCCACCAGCGGCTCGCCGGGATTGGTGATCTCCAGGCGTGCCGAAAAGATTTCCAACATGGGTCCGGCTCCGGTCACAGTGAAGTCCTGATGAATCAGAGCGTTGGCGACCAGTTCTCAAATCGCCTTCTCCGGGTACAGACGCACTTCCGAGCGGAATGCTTATCCGATGGGTTCGTTGTGCGGAAGCTGCGAACTGATGTAGGCCAACGCCGCTTCAAAAGCCAAGGCATATCCTTTTTGCGAAGGCGGATCACGCCATTCCCGTTCTGTCTCTGTGCGGCCGTCGCCTTTGTATTTGATGATCCGCAGTGCCTTGCGTCCCAGCCGCTCGAACTGGTTCATATTTTTGGCAAACAGGATCGCTCCGAGGTTGGTGATGTCGAACCTGCCGCCCGGCTTGGGCATGACCAGAGCTTCTTCGGCCAGCTTGTTCAAGATGCCCCGCTGATCCGTCGGAAGCGGAATCTTGAGCAGATCGAAGCAGACGGAGAAATCGAACAGAGCCAAAACTTCGTCCCCACCGAGATCGGTCTTGGCGATTCCAGTCTCAAACAGATTCTTCGAGAACGAGGCCCACAGTGCGGCTCCTTTGGCCGGGTAGTCCTTGAGCTTGTTCGTCAAGCTGCCGATTCGCGGTGGGATGCTCGCTGCGTTCGATCGCCAGCCGTTCTTTGGGTTGTTTAGCCCATCGACTGGAGGAATTCGATTGCGGATTGCTTTGACTGAAACAGTCCACGGATTTCATCCCCATTGTTGAAGCGAACGTCAAGTTCGTACCGGACGAATTGGCCGGCAGCATCGGCATGTTGGTGTTGTTGAAGAAACTGAATCGCCGCAGCGGTGTCGGGTAATTCCTGGGACACGCCGAACAACGGCAGAACCAAGACGGCGACGACGCAGCGATTCAGCACTCGTTTCAAGCCCGTCAGGAACTCCGCGATGTCAGCGGCGTGCTGTTGACGCAGAGATTCGGTGATGCTGTTTTTCTTGCGTTGGGTGAGCGCCGTGAATTGTGCGACTTTCCGGGCTAGGTCGCGATCGGGCGTGTCCTCGTCAAACGCCGCATCCAGGCCGACAGTCGCAAAGGCACGCAGCACGCTCTCGTAAGGAAAGTACAGGAGATGAAAACCATGCGAGCGTAATTGCGAGAGCGAACCCTCTGTGAAGACACCCGCGAGCACGGCTCCCAAGAAAGGATGTGACGCGCGATAGGTCTCCGCCAGCGGAATGATCGCACCTTGAATTTCCTGAGCCTTGTTCCGTGAATGCTTCGTGTATCGACGCCAGGCAGTTTCGATGAACGCTTTGGGTTCGCCAATCGTCTCTTCCGAGCCATGCTGTTCGATCACATAGTCGAGGTCATGCGAGTTTCCCTTGGCGTCAGTCCACGCCACTTTTCGCAATCCGTTGCGGGCGGCGCGGGGATGCTGCGTGTCGAGATACAGCCCGCAGTCACGGCAGACCTCTTCGAGCGGTCCTTGAATCGCCGCTTCCAAGACCTCTCCGATGATCTGACCAAATCGATGCGAGGGAGACATTGCCATCGTGTTGCTTCATCCTTGAACCCACAGCCGGCCTTCGCAGAGCGGCACACGGTGCTTTCGGTTTTTCCATTTCACATTGCGATCGCGCGTGCGGTCGAAACGGTACTCGCTGAATCCGGCCGCCACAGCCAATCGTCCCAGCCACTCAATGACCGGCACATAGACGCCGTAGGGGGCCGAATCGCCGACGACGAAACAGACTTGGCTCGGCGAATCGCAAACTCGCCGCAACGCCTGCCACACGCGAGCGAGATCAAGAAAGTAACATGCCACCATCAAGTGATATGTCTTCCTGCCTCCTTTAGTGAGACGCACCTTAGCCATTTCCTGACAGACGTCCGTGATCTCGGAGCGAATCGGTTCGAGCAGCGGATCGCCCAGTATGCCGTCGAGATTCACCGTTCGTTCTGGGACATGCTGGCTGCACGACCGCAGCAAGTGGCGACGGACCTTGGATTGCAATTCGCCCCAACTCTTGAGTTCACCGAAGAAGCACATCTCCAGTCGCGTCGCGTCAGCATAGTCGTCGTTGTTGGGATACGGCGGCGACGTAATGACCAGATTCGCCGACCGATCAGCCACACTATCACACGTTCGAGCGTCACCCTGGATCAAGTGAGCCACCGGACTCGCTCGATCGGCGAAGTCCAGCATGTCACGCGACATCATGCGCACTTGTTCGCGAAACGCGGCATCGGGCGATGAGGGCGAACTCTTCGACTTCTTGGGCAAGACGTACTGCCACTGCGCGGTGCCCGCGTGCGAGCACTTCCGCAAAATCGCCGTCAACGCCAACCACACGAGTCTGGCAGCGGGCGATCCGTCATCCAATGCGCTCGCCGCCCGACGCAGTCGGTCAAGAGTGTTGAGTGTCACGTCGTCGTAGCACTCGCGAATGAGCTTCGGATAGTCGGCAAGACTCGGCACCATGCCCTTGGCTGCATCGGCAACGCCTTTGGCGTGTGTACGAAGCAGATCGGGATCGCTTCGCCATGCCAATTTCGCGTCGGCCATTCGCGCCACGAACGGATGTGCCTCCATGCCACAACTCGGGATGCCAAGTTGCTCCGCCGCGAGCAAGCTCGTTCCGCAGCCAGCGAACGGATCGAAGAGCCGCACATCCCCGAAGCCACGTTGCTCACGAATGACCGACTGCACCCACTCGGCCGAAAACCCCGCGCTGTAGCGAATCCACCGATGCACCGGCAGCCGGAGGTTGTTCAGGAACGTCGTCGATGTGGCCTCGTTGACCACCGTCGGTTCGGGTTCCAAGACAAACAAAGATCGCTGTCTTGTGAGTGGCATTCACGCAACCTTAAAAAACTGTTGAACATGCGAACGATTCGTGAATTCTGTTGATCGTCGGCGTGTTCCACAACGTACAGCCAGAACCCGTCGTCGCCACAGCATGAATCCCGTATCCCGCCCGTGAAGCGCCACCGAATTCGCCAACCCCGACAGCCGTTGAGCAATCATCTCCGGATGGTCGTTGTTGTGCTTCCACTCGACCCATTCCGTTTCCTGCGGCAAGGCGAGCAATTCCATCAGCAAGGCGGAGAGTTGCATCGGCGTCATGCGACCTTCTTTCGCACATCAATCTTCCCGGTCACGGCGGTGGAGATCAAAGCGGTGCGGTATTCACGCAGCTTGTCGATGCCATCGCGAACTTTGGAAATGAGAGCGTCAATCTTTGATGTCTCATTCATCGTCGAGCCGCCAGCCGTTGTTGGGCTCGTTCAAGTCGGTCTCTATTTGGTAGCTCAGGTCGGCCGTTGTTATTGTTCTCGACAGCTATCAGCGTTGGTCGGACTGGAAGTTGCCGTCCCTCTAAAACGGCATTCAAAAATGCAAGTCCCGCCGCACGCGCGAGGAGACCACTGTCATGATCAAACTGAGTCTCAAAGCTCAAGATGCAATCCAGACACGCCGTTTCGCATGCTGCGTCGTGTGACTCATTAACCCAAAGAATCTCCTTCGCGGCACATAGCCAGTCGATTCCGAGGCCAAGAAGTTCATTCACATGTCCGGCACCGCCGGGGACGCTGTCATAGATCACGAGTCCACAAAATGGCCCTGACTCCGTTGCCACCACAAAGGAACCAAGTTCACGACTATCCAACCCCAGGTGACGACAACCTGCGAGTCGGAGAGCGTGGCCAAGTGTGACCGCCATCGGTTCGTCCGAATTGGCGAGTTGCGGTAGGTCGAACAGAACGACGTCAGTAATTTGTCTGGCGCTGAGAAACTGATGTCGCAGTTCGCGACAACCATTTCTTGATCGGCAATCAGTCCGGCCGCCAATTGCAGTGAGTGGCAAGTGATGGAGAAAATCGGCGGGCAATGGATCGTGTGCCGGCATTCCGGGACGAATTTCGCTCGATGCAAATCCGCAACTCAAGCACAGAGCAAACCCCCGTCCATTGTCACCAGAGTTGTAAACGAGAAGTTCTCCATCCTCACGATAACGTGCAGTGATTCCAGGGAGACCGGCAAAATCAGGAATCACTGTGATTGAATTGTTTTCAGCGGAGGCTGGCTGAGTGAATGTGACTGTTGTTAGTTGTGTCCGGCCTACAAATCCGCTCGGTTCACCTCGAAGTGCCGGCGAATCCCACGCGGCAGTGCTAAAGCCGAAGCGGGGCAACAAGAGTTGGATTGGTTCGCCCGCTCGCCTTGTCTCATTGCAGACTGGGCACTGGGTCAATTCGGTCCCGAACGAGTAGTAGGTGTGCTGATTGATGCAGGTTGCGAGCAATCCACGGAAACCAATTGCGGTATCGAGTTCATTCCCGCTCCAGTGCTTCAACAGTCCGTGTGATGTGACAATTCGGTGACCGACGAAGAACCGCGAACCGGGGACATACTCGCGAATGGCGAGGATGCCAGGGCGTTCCAGACGATATTGGTCTTCTTCACGAATGTATGGCTTGGCGTCCTTCTTTGTACCGTCTTCAGTGACAGACATGACACGCAGGCGGTGTAGGCCAATCGGAAAACCATAGCGCGGCAAAAACTGTTGTTCGGCAAGCGCCTCGATCACGGTCATCTCGTGAAAGGCGATCAACTGATAGCGAAGGGCGTTGGCCTGTCGCTTGGCGTTATCAGCGTGAGCGTCCACGTTCTTCCAGGCTTCCAACAACCCGTTGTACGTTTCCAGCCATTCGTCAATCGCGGACTGGTATCGCTCAGAAATGGCGACAATGAAAGTTGGCCATTCGGTTTCGTCCAAGTTCACGGCTGCAGGAGTGTTGGTGAGAATTGCTTGGAGCTTTGGCCTCAATGATCCGGCACCGTGATTCGCTGCCCAACGAAGAAACTCTGAAAACCGGCTTGCGAGGCTGGAGCTCGCAAGTCCAGTTACCCACCAATCGGGACATGGCAACGGGCTGTGTTCGCCAACCGAAGTAGGGATTTCGGGTTTGCTGCCCTTGTCCCAGTAGAGCGGGAGTGGCGCGTTGGCGAACTTTCCCATTTGTCCGTAGGCACGCATTGCGCCGACACGCATCGTTGCTGGATAGACCTGTCGGAAGAATTCACCGAGCAGAAAAGCGTGTGCGTGCCGTCTTACGACACGCTGCCGGTCCAAAAGAACTCGTGGCCTTCGAACCTGCCGAGCCAAGTAGTTTCCAAAATCACCGAAGACGGCGCGATCGAACCCGCGATCCCGACAGAATGTAACGACCGCCGATGAACCATCCGCGCGACGACCGGATCGACCGCCACGCTGCATGTAGTTGACGTTGCTGGGTGGAACATTGCTGAGAAAGACCGCATTCAAACCACCGATGTCGATGCCCAATTCCAATGTGGTCGTCGAACTCAGCAGGTTGCGAATGCCGGCTTTGAAGAGGTCTTGCAATCGCCGATTTTCCGCCGGTGAAAGCTGAGCAGAATGCTCTTCGGCCCAAAGCCCCATTTGAAAGACAGGGGATTCGCGATACTCGTGACGACGACGAGAGACTCGCGACCGGTCATCCAGTTCTTTGTCGGTGATCGCTTGCAGGTCCGTGCAGCCTTTTTGAGGAGCACACCCCACGACGCTTCGTGGCCACACCCATCCGGTGCGCGGACAAATAAAGAGTTGTGAAGGACGACGAAGTCCGAGTTCTGCAAATCGAATTCGTATTCCAGAAACCGCACCGTGCGTCGTTTGACGATCAGACTCGTATTCGAGCCAAGCCAGTTGTTTGGATTTCGCCGCCTGCTCCAGGACAGCAAAAGCGGCAGACAGAAGCGTTTCAGCGAAGTCGACGCTGACGACACATGCTTCAAGTACGGACCGTGCGAAAGTCAATCGAGTTTGGTTGGCCCTCTCACCCACGAAACGCACAAGCCGATTCGGAAAGGCGTCCCGCTCGCTGCACCATAACCCGATACGCCCAACATGATCCGAACCGTATTCGATATCTGCTTTGGTCTCTCCGAGTGTGGCTGCGCCATCGTGGCGAAGGGTTTCACACAAGGCGGACAACAAATCTGGCCAGCAGTCGAGGAGTCGGTCGCGCGAAGCTATGTCCGGCAAGATGCCAAGAAATCCATTTGGCGGCTCAAGTTCCCTGATTCCCGGATATGTCACTTCCAGGAGGCCAAGGTCTTCGGGGGTCGATGATCCACGATACGGTCGGATCAGTTCCTCCATCAGATGCGTTTGAAGAGTCTTACGCACAACGTCGCGATTCATTTCAAATTTGGCCTGATCCCATTGCTCCTTTCCCGCTCGGTGCCTTCCGGCAGTTTCACGATCGAGTAATTCGCTGGTGACTGGCAACGCAGCCACCGCCTCCGCCCATTCGCTGAGTGAACCACCGGAAGATGCTGAGGCGAATTCCTTTTTCACGCTTTCGAGTTGACCCTCGGATCGCCGTCTTTGTGCCTCGGTCAACGATGTGCCTTTCAGTTTGTCTTCAAACTCTTTGATTTCCGATTGAAGATCGACCAACAGTGCTTCGTCCACTGGAGGTTTGTGCGACGCACATTGAATCCAGGCAGCTCGCAACAAATGGCGTTCATGTTGTTGCACGAGCAGCGGCCCAAGGCGAGCGGCTTCACGACGACTATCACTGAAAGTCAGCAACCGGCGTCCGCGCGCAGGCAGCCATTTGTTGTGTGGGCCGGGAAACTCAGGCAATTCCGCGAGGATGGTTTCGGCAACGATCGCCAGTCCGAGAGCCGAGGTTCCAAGAATCGGGTTGAGGGAATCATCGGATTCACCGCAGTTTGGACATGTCTCCATTCGGTAGAGTTTGGTGCCATCCGCACCATCGCCGCGAATTTCGCCACTCTCCGGATTCACAACCCATGTCTGCAAAGGTTGTGCGACATCATCCGGAACGAGCGACGGAACGTGTAAACGAACTTTTGTCCCTACGGGATTTCCAGGCGCACCCGACAGTTGCGAGCCACGTTGCCAGCCGCAGATGCACACCTCGCCGCAGTTTTGGCAGCGAGCGAGTTCCACGGCCACCGATTGACAAAACGGGCACTTATCAGCGGCAGATTCGCACACCGCACCCAGTCCCGCCCATTTCAATTCCGATGGACCATTGCATTTTGTGTTCAAGCACAGTCTTGAGCCTGATGGCACACGAACCAAGAAATGAAGCCGATGTGGCACAAGCGGATAGTCCGACACGTTCTCTCGCGCAGAAGCTCCAAGTTGCAACAAAACGGTCGTTGCATGTCGAGCCTCATCGCCTGCATTGCCCCACAGTCGGTGAGAAAGGTCCATCAGCGAAAGCCGCCGTTCGGACCAAAGGATTTCTTCCAGTTTTCGGATGACTGGAGCAGCGGCTAGCGCCGCCCACAAGAAGCGAGCCGGAAAGCCATCCGCTTTTTTTCTTGCCATTGTGACGGCGCGTTTTCCCACGATTGACGAGAGGCTCTCAGAAAGAGCATCACACGCCGCGTCGTTAACCGCCAACCGAGGTTCGCCGTTCTCATCGCGGCGGATCGTCGGCTCGCTCAACCAAGTGTGTTGTAAAACTAATTCTGGCGATGGTGCTGTCCGGGGCTCGGCAAGAGTGACGTTGGGAAGAGTTCGGTCGAACTGACCGCGAATAATATGAACGAGGTCACGATTCTTGCTGAAAAGCGTCGCCGCGAAGTCAGCCAATTCCGAGTCATCCCCACCGAGTGTTGCCGAAGTTGCAACATGCAATACATCCGACGGAGTGAGACCACACCGATCCAGCACACGCCGCATCAACAGCGTAATTTCGGCCGCCAGAGTTCCGGTATAGAGGTGAGCTTCATCGAGAATGACGCACCGAAGTGCATCGCCAAAAAAGACGCTGTCTTGCGGGCGACAAAGCATGTACTCCAGCATCGAGTAATTCGTGATGAGAATGTCGGGGACTGGCCCGCGCGGCTCATTTGGCACGTCGATCTTTTGACCAACGCTCGTTTCGAGACCGCGTGCCGCCTGACGAGTCCGGAACCGGCACGGTTCCCAAACCGGTACTTGATCGCGATCGGCTGCCTTCTTGTCTTCTGGTGTTTCACTGGTGAAATGAAACAAAGTGAGATCGGACTGGCCGCGTAACCATTCATAGAGCCGATCGACTTGATCGTTCACCAGCGCATTCATCGGATACAGGATCACGCACCGGACACCGCGCCGCTCGGTTGGAGATGGCTCGTTGGCCAATAGGTTCAGCATCGGGAGCAGGAAACTCTCAGTCTTTCCCGCGCCAGTCCCGGCTGTGACCAAAATCGCGGGACGTTCATGGGCAGTGGACTCAGCAGAAAGACGCACGGCTTCAAGTTGGTGCTCGTAGAGGCGACGATCCTTCGGGACGCCGCCGGACTGATTCAATTGCGCCGCCAGACCCGGATTGAAGCGATGCTCGTTGACGAGTTCCTGAAGTGTGACAGTCGATTGCTTTGCGGGAAAAGCGGCCTCGACCCACATGTCGGAGACCAGACCACCCGAATCTGGTGGTCCTTCCCAAATGCCTTTCAAAATCCGGGCAAGGTCCGAATCGCGGAGATAGTTTCCGTCGAGAGAAAGATCGACCAACCGTCGGCGGACTTGGCGAAGCAATGAAAGGGCGGCGAACTGTGACATTCATCGAACTCCAACCGGCATTAGAACCGGCGTCAGAACAGCGCTCGCGCTGATAATCTTCAAGCAACCAACGAGCGTCAGAGTTCGAAATGGGTCCAATCGAAAAGCGACTTCGACGTTGCGACGATCGACATCAGGAACGTCTTCCTCATTGAACAGTCGAGTCGCGACGTTTAGCAGCCCATCGCGAACGAAGTCCAAAGTTCCTTCGCCAGGTGTCTTTGAAAGTGCGACATCCTCAGCAACCTTCTGGATCAATTGTTCTTCGCTGTTTCCCTTCAACAACTGTCGCTGCACTTCAGATAAAAGCGCTCGTGCCTGAGTGATTGGCACACCACTTTGAGATTGCACCCAAGCCCGAACGAAACGCGCGGCAAGGATCGGACTGATGCGCGACAACGTTTTTGTAGAAACCATTGTTGGCAGTCCGACAGTATTTCCGACTGCTACTTCGATAGTGCGGTCGAGCAAGAGAGCATCCGAAGCGGAAGGCTGCCAATCAAAGAACACCGCTCTCAAGACATCCCACCATCCTTCACCGCCGTTTGCGACAGAAAGCCCTGACCGATCCACTTCGTCGGGCAGCCAAGTTTTGAGCACGGGAACTGCATAGCTGCGAGCGAAATCGCAAATGGCCAAGCGCGAATTACGGCCCAGAATCGGCAAATGGAGCCAACGAATTGCGAATGATGTTTCTTCAACCAGTTCAGCCACCATGTCGCCGACGGTGAAATGGTCGTCGGCGAGACACCGAGTCCAATCGGAAGCCCACCAACAACCGAGACGATGACCCGAAAAGGCCAGCGCCACAGCGATGGGCTCCAGATGCCCCGGCGGCAATTCTGACAGATTCACTGTCCACGTCTTCGAGTCGTCCGAACAGACGACGGACTGTGACGGCATCGTCCGCAAACGGCCATTCTCCTCAAGGCAAACAACTGAGTGACGTTCATCCGGTTCAATCGCGTAATGAAGCGTCAAGACGCACGAGTCGGTATCGGGAAACTTTGCGTCTTCAATCACGCCACCATTCATAACTTCTCGATAGACGCGCGTTTCAGGCTCAGTCGAGTTGTATGGGCCTTGCCAAAGAAGCAGCGGAGCGCCACGCCCTTCCAACCCGTGAAGAGATTGAGCGTGTGCATTGACTCGGCTTAGCCACCGGGTTCCCTCAAAGACATGCCAATCAGCCGTCTGGTTGGTTGGCGCGAACCGATAGCGTGATGTGACTGCCGTTGCAGCGTCCAACGAGCCGCCGGAATTCACAATTCGCCATCTTTGACCATGTCGAATCAAGTTCCCAAACGGTTCCATTCGCTGTCGAAAACGCTTGATCTTGAACTGTTGCTGGTATCGAAGAACAGCGACGCCCGTCAAACTGTCGGAATCCCAAGCGTGCTCATCGAGGGGTATGGCTTCCGTTTCTTTAAGTCCACCGCCGCGATTTGTCACGTCTAGCAGCCTCCCCGCGAACCGAACCGAGATCACATCAATATCGTCGGGGCATCGGAACCTTAATTTCGCTTGTGGCAATGTCCCGGTCGGTGATGGCTTCACTTCCACAGTGACGCGACGTAACCATTCTGGCTCGCGCGTGTGAAGCCATGCCTTCCAAAACTCGATTCCATCGAGCAACACTACAATCGACGACAGTTGCTCGGCTGGCACGAAAAGAAGTCGCCTTCCGCCCAGGCAAGCTTCAGCACTGATTCCCGCCGCTGCTTCCAAGACCAGATCATCAGCTAATGACAAAACGTAATCATGTTCGCGTTTAAGGCCATCCCCCCACGGATCGGTTCGCCGTCCCGATGGCATTTCGTAGGCTTCGACATCTTCGGTTCGATCCCACAGCATGAGTTGCTGGGAGGCGACGACGAGACCATCAGGCAGAGCCAAGTTTGCGTTGACCAAGTCAGACGCAGCCGGCAACAAAATCTCCTGCGATGGAACTGCGTATTGCCCATCCGACTGTCGAAGAATTCGTTGGCAGCGTATGTCATCAATGACCACGTCGTAGGTGTCGTGGCCAAGTTCAAGGTCATCCGACAGCGAGACTTGGCAGACAAATTGAGCATTGTTGCCGTCGATCCATTTCAAACGAGGGGCTGTCAGAAACGATTGAGATCGAAAATTCCGGTTTCGCCGATGAGCGACAAAGGCGTCTGACTGATCGGTTTCGTCAATCTCTTCAATACCAAGTTCATCGATCCGCTCGCGGCATTTGACAATCAGTGAGTCGTACCATTCGGGAAGAACCCAGGCGCTATGTTCGACGATCCGCCGGAGTTCATCCGCATTAACGTCGCCCTTTCGGTAGGCACGCAACGCGTACCAAAAACGAGCGAAGTTGTCTGAAGAGTGTCGCTCAGAATAGAGCAAGCGTTCCACCGCGACTGGCTGTCCCTGACGGACAAGCCATTCTGGCAAACGTCGCTCAAAGCCGGTTCGCGTGAAACCGAATTGAAGATTCACCGTTTGGTAGTATTCCTGAGCCCCGTCCTCGCCGAATGCCTGCCTCAATCCAAACTCGATCGCTCCGGATTCCAACGCTGACTTTTGCCGCGCGTGCGGCTGCCCTTGCACGAACAACAAACGCTTGGCATCGGCCGACCAGGAACCATTGTTTAGGACGTGGCACCACAACTCTCCTTCGGTTGCGAATCGCCGTGCAACTTCCGCTTCATAGAGCAACAACAGACAGCCAAAGCGGCCTTCGAGCGACTTCCCGCCGACCTGATTGGGCACCAGTGAGCAGCAGCGACGAATCGTCCGTTCGGAAATCGCTCCAAAGAAATCCCGAAGCCAATCTAGGTCACTCTCCCCCAGCCTCAATTCGGCCACCGACCAAGGACGGGGAAATGCCCGCGCTTGCTCGTCAATCGCTTCAGTCGCGGCGACGACAATTTCATGGGAATCCTCCATCGCGAGTCGGGAGAAGAGCATCGCGGAAACTCCACATTTCAGGAGACAAATACTCGCTAGAACGCATTGCTTGAATTATTCACCGCAGAGCCAGCGTATCCACAAAGCTTGCCATTCTTCAATCAAGACGCTGCGACGAAATTCATGCTTCAGTTCCTTTTGGTTCTGTTTGAAATAGTTCATCACCTGTCGGAAGGCAGCTTCCTTGGCGTCGTCGCCGATCGGGTGAACGTCGGCCATCGTCAGGAACGTGAAGGTCCGATCGAAGAGATCGCGAATGCGAGGCTCCTTCAACGTTTTGAGTTCGCCATCCAAAACGAGACGATGGATTTCTTCGATCGTTTGGTGAACCAGCAAGCCGAAGAAGATCACTGCGGAACGGGACGGCGTGAAGTCGTACTCGCGGAAGAATTGGTACTGGCGCGGACAGGTCTCATACAGCTTCAAATCGCTGGTGAAGCTGTAGGCTTGCTTGACGGGTATCCGGTCTCGCAAGGCGAACGACTGCGCCGCCAGCAAGTCGGATTTCACGACGGGCCATTGCGGAAGGCCCTGCCAGATTGGTGTGAAGTGCTCCTTCGGCTTCGCGTGGGCCGTCAGCACGAGAATCTTTTCGGGCCGAGAGAAGGCGACGTAATGCAGACGCATCCGGTCGAACTCGGTTATGCGATCCTCTGGCTCAAAGAGCGGACGGTGATAGAACTGTTGCAGGTCGCCGTCAACTTTCTTTGGCGTGGACAGCCGCTTGTCCAATGATCCGACCACCACGACGGGGAACTCCAATCCCTTCGACTGGTGAATCGTCATGATTTGGACATGGCCCTTGGGGAAGGGCTGGTCCGGGTCTTCGTACTCGTTGATGCCGCCGTCGTAGAGCAGACGGATGAAGCTGGCGAAGAGGTGGAATCGCAGGTACTCGCGATTCTTGAACGTGACGACGGTGTAGTGGTAGTAGTTCTGGAACGTGTTGATCAATTGCGACAAGATCGCCAGGTTGCGGGCACGAGTCTCGTTGGCCAGAAACGCATCGAACGGGGGAACGGCCAGCAAGCGGAAGAAATAGTCCGCCGGCCGCATGTCGAGCGCCTCACCCTTTTGAAGCCTTTGAATCTGTCGCACGAACTGTTGCAGCAACTTGGCGATCGGTTGCTTGCCCCCGAATCGACGCCCCAAGTCGAGAATGCCTTCATCAACATATTGTGCCAATTCAGCGAGCGAGCCGGAGACTTGGCCGCGTCCGTTGCCGTGATAGCCGAAGATCAAAGCCAGACACGCAACCATCAAGCGGACTTCTTCGTTCTCAAAGTAAGCCCGCGCTCGGGGACAGAACGCCGGGATGCCTTTCTTGTCCAAGGCGTCAATGAACGGGCCGCTGTGGTCGAGACGAACGCTGTGCAACAGCAGCGCCACCTGTGAGTAGTCCTGAATGACGTTCTCTCGTTTCAGAAACTGCACGAGGTCAGCGAACCGTTCCGCCTCGTCGACAGCGTCTTGCCCCGATATGCAAAAGATCGACGGATATTCGGGATGCTCGGCTTTGGGGTTCGGCTTGATCGTCTTGTTGAAGCGGAACCGACGCCCATCGGCCGTCCATGTCGCCGACGCCATCCAACGGTCATACGCCGCGACGATCTGCCGGTGAGAACGATAGTTCGTGATCAACTTGATGGTCTGGCACCCCGGAACCCGATCCGGGAACTCCAGAATGTTTCGGACGGTCGCGCCTCGAAAGCGATACAGGCTTTGGTCCTCGTCGCCGACGACGCAAATGTTTTTGGATGTCGATGCGAGCCGCAGAAGAAGCCGCTCCTGGATGTAGTTCGTGTCCTGATACTCATCGACCATCAGGTATTTCACTCCACTTGAAACGGAGTCACCGATAGCCCTGTCGGAGAGCAACTCGAAGACGAGCTTTTGCTGATGCGCGAAATCGAGCCGGTTGTTGCCGAGCAAGGTCGCGGCATATCGCTTGTAGGCACTGCCAAGCGCGGAGACGAACGGGCTGCTCGACGACACCAAGTTGTCCGGATCGATCAGCTCTTCCGTGATTTTGTCAAAGTAGCTCCGAGCTTCCTCGATAGCGGTCCATTTCGTCTTCCACCGCGTCAAGTACATGCCACCGCTGTCCGGCCCGATGATTTCATCGAAGTTGTCGAAGATGAAAAGCAGTTGAGTCAGTTCGTCCAGAGTCTCGAAGCTGTTCCCCAAGACCGTACGATGTCGATGAACGGCCAGTAAACGATGACACAGCGAGTGAATCGTCGAGACTCGAAGTTCAGTCAGGTCTCTCGGATAACCGACCTTGCGTGCGGCTGCTGAAATGCGATCGCGCAGTTCAAACGCCGCTTTTTCGGTAAACGTGCAAATCACAAGTTCTCGCGGTTCGGCCTTCTTGAGCAACAGAAGATTCAACGTCCGCAGAACCAAGCTGAAGGTCTTGCCCGATCCGGGACCGGCAATGACCAACAATGGGCCGTCGGTATTCGCGACGATGGCCCGTTGCGACTTATTCATCGCCCCGAACTTGCTGAGGATTGGTGCGGCGATGGTCACAGAAGGCCCTCATTCCGAAAGCTGAAGACGCTGTCTGGCGAGACAATCAGGTGATCGAGGACTCTTATCTGAATCGTTTACCGAGCAAGAACCAAGGCTCGCGTGAGAACCTTGTCATGTTCGCTAGATTGAACGTTGCCGTTGAGGTGGTTGTGAGCAAAGACAACGGCGGCCGCGTTTTGACGAAGTGCTGCTTCGGCAACGCGACGCGGATAAACCGTCGCGCGATCGACCGTCCCCTCCTCAAGCGTTTCCACGCGATCGGAGAGAAGTTGGTAGGTCGTTTCGAAATACCCGACTGATTCACGAAGCGTACATCCGCCCCATGATCAACGGATGGCGCGAACGGAAACAGCTTTGGCAGAGACAACGCGTGGACGACAAACAGCGGCGAAACGCGCAAATTACGACCCCGAGACCTTGGACTCCATCGAGTCCCTTTACGAGACCGCAGAATCAAAAGCCCTGGAGGAGTTCTTCAAATCATGGAGATCGTGCTGCGTGGCTGGGCCAGCCAAAACGTCGAGCAAATGCCCCGCCTGCGATATTGGACCTTCGCCTGTTTCTTCGCATTGGCCGCAATGGGTCTGCCACTCGCCGCCTCGCGCTGGCTGTTGCGACCGGGAACGGACGAGCACAAAGCCTTACTCGCGCGGTTGCCGGAGGGAGTGCGGTCGATGTGGGCTGAAATCCTCACCTCACGCGGTGAAGCGATCAAGCAATTGGAATCGACTCGCAGTCGGCTCACCTTGTTCGCGGACTGCGGCATTTTGCGTCGCATGTTTGGCGTCGCCCAAAATCGGTTCGACGTCGCCCGCTTCATTGAAGAACGCCGGATTGTGCTGGTCAATGTCGGCTCGTATGGCATCCTCGATCAACAGATCGGCAAAACTATCGGTGGCTTCGTCGTCAACGAAGTCATTCAGACCGCCATGAGCCTGACCAGCAAAGAGGTCAATCCCACATATTTGGTTTTGGACGAGTTTCAACATTTCGTCGGCCCCGATCTCTACGATGCACTGCCGCTCGTGCGACAACTCGGCTTGCGGCTGATCCTCGCGCATCAATCTTTCTCACAGCTCGTGCGCGGCGATATCGACTTGACGGGAATCATCTGGCAAGCGCGGTCACGGCTGATGTTCGCAAATTCCGCTATGGACGCCTCGATCATCGCCGAGGAGCTCGCGAAGCTGACTCACGACCCGTATCGCCTGAAGGATTTGCTGACCTCCGAACGCCAATTGATCGTGGACTACCGCCGCGAGTTGATGAAGAGCACCTCCACCACACACTCCGACTCGACCGCCAAGGAATCCGGAAGCAGCCACGCCGATGGCGCGAGCACGGGCGCGTCGCGGGCTCCGGGAGTGAACCTGCCTACGACATCCACCGGGCGTCAGTCCAGCGCGGCGCATTCGCAGTCCGAAAAGACGGGACACGCCGACGCTCACGGCGAAGCCGTCAGCGAAGCGTTGGTGCCCGTTCACAAAAACTTCCAGGAAGTGTCGTCCAAAACATTTTTTAGTTTTGAAGAGCAACAGTTGGAGTGGGAACGCCGCGTGCGGGAGCTGCACACCGGTTACGCCTTTGGGACATTCAAGGATGATCCGAAGCTGTATCACCTGAAGATCACGGAACAGAAGACGGTCGAGACTCCGCGAGCTGCTGCAAACACGTTCGCAAGAGGTCGCGCTGTTCCATGCTTACGCCAATCGCTTGCTCGTACTGCGTCCGCCAAGTTTTTTGCCAGAACGTCACCTGCTCCGGCGCGAGGTCAGTCCGCGATGGCAATCGAGCAAGCTGATCGACGAGTCGTTCGAGCCGCGACATCAAACCAAGTCTCAACCGCGCCACAAGTTGGCGCTGACGACGCTCCAACAAGTCGTCGATCGACAAGCCGACAGTCTGACCGCGTTCCATCGCGCGAATGCTCTCGCGCCGCGAATCACGGCGCGAGCAAAATGACTCGACTTCTCGAACGATGGTGTCGCCATGAATTGGTTCCGCGATGTCCCATCTCGTGTGCGTGCCGCTCACAACCCCTTTTTCTTTTTGAGGAGAACGCCTGCCTGTCGCCGCTCCGCCGGCGACTTGGGTCACACTGCGGAGCCGAGAACGTTTGTCCCCAAACCGTTCCAGACCCCGGTCCAGCACTGGTTCCAGAGGTGGTTCCAGACCCCGTTCCAGCGCTTGGCCGCCCCGGTACACAGACAGCTAACGAGGATGTTTGTTGTATGTTGTTTGCCCACCAGCCGTTTCGTGGGTCGCCAGGGTGTCTCGGCGGGGCCTCGTCCCCCTGGCTTGTTTCGTACGTTATCGTCATGAGGTTGCCTCCGGTTGACGTCTGGCTCCGACGCGGTGCCTGCTGCGAAGAGACAAATGCCCGGTTGTAATGCACGGCTGGCTAATTCTTGAATCTACGGAACCTGTAGCCCAGGCTCTTGTGGCCTGAGCGATGCGACTTCTGCTTTTTGTCCGACGAATTCAAATCAAACCGGCCACAAGGGCCGGGGCTAGTGCGTTTGCAGTGTGTTGAAGTTAGCGAGGTG
>CAYSHJ010000220.1:0-3894 GCA_964430385.1 uncultured Planctomycetaceae bacterium | reverse complement strand
CCGGCGGTCCCGAATGTGGTGCCGCCGTTCTGGAGACCTGTAACCGCGCGATGATCTTCGGCGGCCCGCCGACCGTTGAACGCTATCACGGCAACCCGCGCGTGCAAGCTCATGGGCCGGGCTTCTCGAAGATTCTGTTTGGCGACGACATGGTCGATCAGTGGGAGAAGTATCTTGATTTGATGGCTGACAGCGTGTTCGTCAACAGCGGCCGATCGTGCATTAGTTGCTCCGGCATCTGGGCCTCGCGACACACCGAGGAGATTGCCGAAGCGTTGGCGAAGCGGCTCGGCCCGATCGCTCCGCTGCCGATGAACGATCCCAAGTCCCCGCTGGCCGCGTTCACTGTGCCTGGAGCGGCGAAGGCGATCGACGTGCAGATCGAAGACTTGTTGAAGGCTCCCGGTGTCACCGAAGTCTCCGCGAAGTACCGCAACGGCGACCGCCACGTCGCTCACGAACGATACGACTTCCTGCGTCCGACCGTCGTGCATTGCACGACCACCGAGCCGCCGATCGCGAACACCGAGTACATGTTCCCGTTCGTCTCGGTCGTGAAGTGCGAGCAGAAAGACATGATCTCGAAGATCGGCGGCACGCTGGTCGCCTCGTGCCTGACGAAGGACGAGAAGTGGTCGCAGCAATTGCTCGACGCGACCAACATCGACCGGCTGAACATCGGCGAGGTCAAGACCATCCAACTCCACTGGATGCAGCCCCACGAAGGCAACATCATCGACTTCCTGTTCCGCGCCCGAGCCTTCCAAAACAGCCCGCCGCCGAGCCACTGAGTGACAGTCCGAGATGACGTATTACATGGTCAAACTCTGCAAGGCTTCCTTCCATGAGCTCTGGCGGATGTCGAATGGTCCGCTTGAGTGGGTGATTGCCACTCTGCTGAAGGTGTTACACATCCCGATCTGTAATCCCGGCGGCTTTGGCCTTGCTGAGAACGTCGAACGCTTGACGTTGGAAGAAATCCCCGAGCATGTACGAATCGCCTTGGGCAAGCTCTGGATGGAATGCGACGCAATTGGGGTACGCGATGGTTTCTTTTACACGATTCCGATTCTCGGATCGAACGAGGCTTTTGCTGCCGCGCTCCGAAATCCTGATGGCCGCATTGCCGCATGGCTTGGATACGTACGGGTGAGAAACGGAATGATCGAACAAGAGGCGGATGGAGGAATTGGCCGACCAGGAGAGGGCTGGCGAACTGACTCGGAACGATGAGGCATCCGAGGTTTCGATCCATTTGCCGCTGACAATGTCGTCCGCTCGAAATACGCTGGGGCCGGGCAAGACAATCACAAGGGATCGCATCTCACTGAGGCCAACGAATCATGCCGACCACAGAATTGATCGACAGCTTCTCCCAATTCGCCAAAGCGAGGGTCGATCAAGGTGGGAACGACTTGTCGATTGACGATTTGTTTGACGAATGGCGCATGCAGCATCCGCCGGCCGAGGATTGGCTGGCAATCAAGGCATCCTTGCGTGACGTGGAGCGCGGCGAGACCGGAAGACCGTTTGACGAATTCGCAGAGGAATTTCGCCAACGGAACGGGATTCGGGAAACGACATGACGTTCCGACTGCGCATCCTGCCGCGTGCCGAGCTTGATGCTCAGCACATCTTCGACTGGCTGCGTGCGCGTTCGCCGGATGGAGCCGTTCGGTGGTGGTTCGCATTCGACGAAGCAGTACACAAACTGACCGAGCATCCCAACGGCTATGGTCTCGCGCCAGAGTCCGGCTTAGCTTCCACCGAGATTCGGCAATTCCTTTTCAAGACGCGGCGCGGGAGACGCTATCGCGGAGTCTTTGTGATTCACGGCGACGAAGTCCAAGTTCTGCGGATCAGAGGTCCGGGCCAACCCCCGCTACAGTCAGACGAGCTCGCATGAACCTTCAAACTCACTCTGGGAAATGCAGTTCCCCAACGACGAGCCGCGGTTTTGGCTCGCGCGGTTGATCCGCGCCGACGGGAAGCTGACTCGTGTTGTCACTCAGGCGTTGGACGATCCGAACAAAACGAAAACGCGCCGAGGATGACAAACGGCGGATGACTGAATTGGCCGAAAAGGCGCAAGCTGGCGAACTGACGGCCGATGACGACTTCGAGATCGATAAACACTGGCAAGTTGGATGTCTGATTTCTTCCTCCTTGCGGCAGATATCCGGCCACAAAACTTTCAACGCGACTGTCCGCGTCGATCTTGGAGCTTTTCGACGTGGCCAACTGCTTGAGGAAGCGGATGGCCTGTTCCAGATTGCCCTCCCGCCGCGCTCGCGCGATCGCCTGCTGGCTCTTAGCCCGCGTGTCGCATTCGTGCCAAAGTGATCGCTTCCATTCATCAACACGTTCTGCACACTGCGAGCGATTCGGGAAAAAAAAGAAAAGAGGCAACTCGCCGCAACCGGTGGTCAGTTCGCGGACTTTCGGAAACGCCGACGACGAACAGAGGACACATTACTGAGATTTTGGTTTGACACCGCGCGACTCGTTTGTAGCATCTCCGCCGACTGAGTGAGTGAGTGACCGCCGAGCCTTTGTGGTGCCAACTCGAAGGAACGGCTTTTTCTGGATGTCTCCCGAGCAAACTGCGCGAAGTCTGATCCCATCCCACGCCACGGCAACGGAGTGCCTGTCCGCTTTGCTTTGTGAGTGCCCGATGGACCACTGACGGACGCGGTGCGCGCAGAGGGGTTGCAAGATGCCGCCCACCGATCTGGTGATGGATGCGCCGTTGTTGTCGACCGACGAGATCGTGCCGGCGTCCGCCGACATCGAAACGCAACTGCGGCACGCCGTCGGGCCGCAGTCGTATCAGCTTTGGTTTCGCGACAAGACCTCCTTCGCGATTCACAACGACGAGCTGGTCGTCGGAGTCGCCAGTCCGTTCCTGCTCAATTGGATGCAGCGGCAATTTCGCGAGCCGATCGGCCGCGTGGCGTTGTCGCTGATCGGCCCCGCCGCTCGTGTGCGGTTCGAGATCGACGGCTCGCTAAGCCTCGTGGCCGACGCGGCCAGCGCCCGACTAGCCGCTCCGAAACCGGCAGCGAACGCAAACACCGACGTCGGCTGCGTCGCCCAGGAGGTCGTATGCCCCGAGCGAACCCAGACCGAAACCCACCAATCGCTCGCCAAGTCGTGCATGGTACTCGCGCCTGCAAACGCACGCTCCGGACAAACTACAACCATCGCGCGACCGACGGCCGGCAATACTGGCCGACGTTTCTCGGACTTAGCGGACTTGATTGTCGGCTCGTGCAATCAATTGGCCGTGACCGCCGCGCGGCAAGTGTGCGACGCCCCCGGCGAGCGGCTCAACCCGTTGTATCTGTTTGGCGGCGTGGGACTCGGCAAGACGCACGTGCTCGAAGGCGTGTATCTCGAACTGCGACGGCGGTTCCCGACCTGGAACATCGTTTTTCTGACGTCGGAGCAATTCGCGAATTACTTCACTCACGCCTTGCGCACGCACACGCTGCCGAGTTTTCGCCAACGCTTTCGTGGCGTCGACGTGTTGCTGGTCGACGACATCGAATTTCTGGAGGGCACACGTGTCATTCAGCAAGAGTTCCTGCACACGATCAAGACATTGGAAGATCACGGCAAGCAATTGATCGTGACCGCCGATCGGCATCCGCGTTTGTTGACGAAGCTCAGCGAAGAGCTGACGACCCGCTTCTCGTCCGGACTCGTGTGCCGTCTGGAAGCTCCCGACTTGGAAACGCGGACGAGAATCGTGCAGCATAAGCTCACGAGCCGCGAACGCGAACTCGAACTCGCACCCGAAGCGGTGACGCTCATTGCCCAATGGTTCCGCCAAAACGTGCGCGAGTTGGAAGGGGCGCTCAACTGTCTCGAAACGCACTTCGCCTTGCGTCG
>CAYSHJ010000219.1:0-2488 GCA_964430385.1 uncultured Planctomycetaceae bacterium | reverse complement strand
CAATACCGTTCGGTTAGTCGTAACGAGAAGCAAGTTGTGGACTTACAAGAGTAGCGAGCAGCAAGGGTGGCACGCCCTGAGTCCGCGAAGGGCGTGATTTTCACGGAGTCCAATCAGAACCACGCCCTTCGCGGACTCAGGACGTGCCACCCAATAAATGGCGGCGATTCCATAGGTTGCGGCTAATTGAACGGTATTGCGCTTAAACCCCAAGTTTCGCAAATTGAGAATTGCCAATCGTAAATTGGTTAACTCGATCCGTGGACACAATTTGCAATTTGCAATTGTCATTTTGCAATTTACAATCAGCCGGAAGTGACACACACGATGACTCAACTTCTTCTCGTCCGGCATGGCACGACTGACGCGAATGTGCGAGTGCCTTATACCCTGCAAGGGTGCGGAGTCGACTTGTCGCTGAATGAAAACGGCCGACAACAGGCCGAGCGTGCGGCAGCGTTTTTGGCGAGCTTTCCGGTGCGGCAGGTTTACACCAGTCCGCTCAAGCGAGCTGCGGAGACGGCCGAGATCATTGCTCAACGGCCTGGGCTGTACGTGCGGCATGTTCCCGAGATCACCGAATGCGACGTTGGACAGTGGGAGGGCAAAGACTGGGACACAATCGCTCGCGAAGATCCCGAGGCCTATCGCCGATTTCACGCTGATCCGGCGACGCACCCGTACCTGGGAGGCGAGTCATACTCCGACGTGCTGCGCCGCGCGTTGCCGGCGTTCGGCCGGTTGCTGGCGCAGCATTCTGGCGAGACGATCGTGGTGGTGGCTCACAACATTGTGAACCGCGCGTACGTCGCGCATCTTCTCGGACTGGAACTGCGGCGAGCCAAAGAGCTGCGGCAAGACAACTGCTGCGTCAACGTGATTCAGCTCACGGACGGCAAGCCGACGCTCGTGACCATGAACGCGCTGTTCCACTTGGAAGACAAGTAGTGGCCTCGGTAGGACGGATTGCCAATCCGTCCTACATTTCGGAAGGATGCTGACGCGCTGGCAGTTTGCGTCGACACCTGACCATTCAGCGATGGCACGAGTCTGACTTCCTTTTATCGGGCACGAGACACCATAATGCCGCCGTGATCCGCTGCGTCTGAATCGGCAGATCTCAGGTCGACGTTCGCATCCGAAGGAGCGCGTCATGCTGGAGATTCGGGGAAGGTTGCTCATAGGCGGGATGGTGCTCAGGAACCTGGAGGGGGCCCTCGACCACGAGACGCTCGACCCGGAATCCGAGTGGGCGGGCTATCTGTTGGTCGACCCGCCGCAACACGAGTGCCTGGAGACCGGTCGGCCTTATCGTCTGGAATTGGACGATGGACGCGCTGGCCAGATCGAAATCTCGCGTCTGGAATGCGTGCCTGGACAGCGCCGCTTGCGAGTGCAGGTTTGTGGCCGCTCGCCGCTGAAATGGTCGGCGTGGGCGAGTGACTCTCATCATGGATTGTCGGGGTTCGAGTTATCAGCGTTAGCCGTTGGAGAAGCGTGAAAGCATCGCGTCGGGAGGCACCATGACTGAGGAAAGCACGATCGCGCCGATTTGCTCAGCCAGGACGTCGCCTATTCGAGGTGCGAGACCGGACCGTGAGATATTCCCTCTCGCGATCACGCGCGGGCGAGCGGTCTCAAAAACCTTCGCGCAGTCCGAAGCGATGATACCGCACGACGCGCGGAGCCATGGTGTGGCCCCAACTGATGTCGTCGATCGGCACGCCAAAGGCATCAGCCAATCGTTGACGTTCGTTAGGGCTGGGTGTCCAGCGGCCGTGAGCGATCGCTTCGATCCGTTCCGCCGACAGTTGCGTCCGTTCGGCGATGCCTTCCACCGACAAACCGGTTTCCTCGAACAGCAGATCAATGGTTTTCACGGGAAAAGTCGCCTCCTTGGCCCTGAGCTGCGAACATTCAGCTTGCCGTCATCTCAGGGGAGAGATTATTCATCTCAGGGGAGAGATTATTCAGCCATGTTCCCCGATGTGGCAAGCCCGCCACGTTGATTTCAATTCGCCATAAGATATCGTCCGTTCGCTCATTCTGAGCAGGGAGAGTTTAATTCATGACCACCATGACCACCGACCGCGTCTCCCGAAGCCCCGTCGTGGAGGATGTCGAACCCAAGTTTCAATATCCTGGCATACCCACCACCTGTGACGGTGCCGAAGCGGTCGTGTGGGTCGAGAGCCGGATCAGCCAAGGATCGGGAGCATTTCCGATCACCAGCTCCACGACGATGGGTGGCGGGTTCAACGCCGCCATGATGAATGGCATCCCCAACTTGTGGGGCGACCAACTCATCTTTGTTGAGCCGGAAAGTGAACACTCCGCCGCCACGTTTTGTGAAGGCTTCGCACTCGCCGGCGGCCGCGTGACAAACTTCACCTCCGGTCAAGGCCTCGTGTTGATGAAGGAGGTCTTGTACACGATCTCCGGCAAGCGGCTTGGGATGGTGTTCAACATCGGATCGCGGGCACTCACC
>CAYSHJ010000218.1:0-28788 GCA_964430385.1 uncultured Planctomycetaceae bacterium | reverse complement strand
TGAGCGGCGAAAGCGGCAACGACACGATGTACGGTGGAGCTGGTAACGACACGATGCTCGGTGGCGACGGCAACGACACCGTGAGTGGTCAGGCGGGCTTCGACTCGCTGGAAGGCGGAGCCGGTAACGATTTTGTCGACGGCGGAACCGAAAACGATCTGATGTTTGGCGACGACGCGGCGGGTGGCTCGGCAACTGGCAACGACACTCTGAACGCCGGCCTTGGCAACGACACGGCGGACGGTGGCAACGGCAACGATTCGCTCCTAGGTGGTGGCGGCAGCGATTCGCTGCTGGGCAGCGCGGGCAACGACACGTTGGACGGCCAAGGAGGGAACGACTTCGAACAGGGTGGTGACGGCGACGATTCGGTCAAGGGGGGTGATGGGGCCGACGTGTTGTACGGCGACGACTCACTCAACACGACTTCCGGCAACGATACGGTCAACGGCGAAGCGGGCGACGACAGCCTGTTCGGCGGCAACGGGAACGACTTACTCTTAGGCGGAGCCGGCAACGACACGCTCAACGGCGGCGCGGGAGACGACACACTCGATGGGCAGTCGGGCAATGACACGAACATCGGCGGTGACGGCGACGACACCATCGTTTTCGATTCGAATGACGGCCAAGATACCGTCGATGGCGGTGGGGGTGGTAGCGGTGCCGACACTGTCTCCGTTTCGGGCACTGGTGCGGCCGACACGATCACCGTCGGGCAAACGGGCAGTCAGGTCACCGTGACGATCGGTTCGACGACGATCAACATTGAACCGACTGTCACACACGTGGTGATTAACGGCGGAGCCGGCAATGACACGGTCACGATCGGGGCGCTCGATTCGGTCAACCCCACGGTCATCGAGATCAACGGCGAGGCGGGCAACGATTCGATGAACGGCAGCGGCGCGTCGCTCGGTCAAGTACGGCTGCTCTACAATGGCGGCGCTGGCAACGACACCCTGATCGGCACCGCCGGCGACGACACGCTCTTGGGCGGCACGGAGAGCGACTCGATCTTGGGTGGTGGTGGTCAGGATTTGATCGTGGGCGACCTGGGCAACGACACGCTCAAAGGTGACGCCGGAAACGACACGATCAACGGCGGCGACAACAACGATGTGGTCCAGGGCGGGACCGGCGATGACTCGATCGACGGCGGCAGCGGTGCCAACAACTTGGACGGACAGAACGGCAACGATACCGTGATCAGCGGCATCGGCAACGACATCCTGACGGGTGGCAACGGCGACGATTTCCTGTCAGGTGCCAGTGGTAACGACACACTGGACGGCGGAGCCGGCAATGACTCGCTGGACGGCGGAGCCAGCGACGACGTGATGTATGGTCAAGCGGGCAACGACAAGCTCTTCGGCCGCGATGGCAACGACACGATCTATGGCGACGACTTGCTCAACACCTTGACCGGCAACGACACGCTCAACGGCGGTAGCGGCAACGACAACATCGCCGGGGGCGCGGGCAACGACCTGATCGGTGGCAGCGACGGCAACGACACGCTCAACGGCCAAGCTGGCAACGACAGCCTGATCGGTGGCGATGGCAACGACAACATCGCCGGGGGCGCGGGCAACGACATGGCTCAAGGAGGTGATGGCAACGACACCATCAATGGTCAAGGGGGAACCGATACAGTCGCTGGAAACCAAGGGATCAACACGATCAGCGACCCAGTCGGTGAGATCAACGAGTCGTTCACGTTCCCGCTGTCCGTGCTGGCAGCGCTGGACACGCTCTGAGCCGTTTGACGCCGCTCGTTCGATTCGCTGACATGCCCACGTTTCCACGTGGGCATGTTTGTTTTAAGGCCGGCACTTCGATGATCGAACCACAGATCGAACATGTTGTGGCGTCGGACGGTTATCGGCTGATCGGCCGGCGCTGGCGACCGTCCGAGTCTCCGCCGTGCGGATTCATCGTGGCCTTGCCTGGGATTCAAAGTCACAGTGGCTGGTATGAGTTTTCGAGCCGTCGGCTGTGCGAATCGGGATACGACGTGTCCTTCGTGGACCGGCGCGGCTCGGGGCGCAACGGAGCTCAACGTGGCGACGCCGC
This sequence comes from uncultured Planctomycetaceae bacterium, assembly GCA_964430385.1. Classification (GTDB taxonomy): domain Bacteria; phylum Planctomycetota; class Planctomycetia; order Planctomycetales; family Planctomycetaceae; genus CAYSHJ01. The sequence continues at coordinate 26,712 of CAYSHJ010000218.1, read as the reverse complement.
ACATGCCCAACGGCTGCTGAACGACGTCACGCAAGTACTCTTGCAAACGCGCTGCGAACGTGACCGAGTCGCTCCGCACGCGCCGCTTGTATTGTTGGCCGTCAGTTGGGGCGGCAAGTTGGCCGCCGTGACCGCGTCGCGGCGGCCGGAGCTTGTGGACGCGCTGGCATTGCTGTATCCCGGCCTGTGCGCCCGCGTGCAGCCGAACGCTTGGCAGCGCTTTCGTCTGTGGTTGGCGCGGAAGTTGGAACTGCATCACGTTCGCGTGGAAGTTCCGTTGAATGATCCTGCTCTTTTCACCGGGCAGCCGCAATGGCAAGAGTTCATTCGCCAGGACGCACTGGCCTTGCGAGACGTGACCTCGGGATTTCTTCTGGCTCACCAGGATCTGTCGCGCTGGTCGCTGAAAGCTGCTCCGAACATTCGCTGTCCGGTGCTGCTGATGCTGGCGGGGCGAGACCAAATCATCGACAACGAGGCCACGAAACGCTGGCTGCGAGAGGTCGGTTCGAGCGACGTGACGTTGCACGAATACCCAGACGCTCAACACACGCTGGAGTTTGAACCGCAGCCGGAAGTGTTTGTGGCCGATTTGCTCACCTGGCTGGAGAAAATGCCGTAGCGGCTCCGGCCAGTTTTTCGACACGAACTTCGGAACTTTCGCCAAGGCGATCTCGCACGCTGCGCGATTTCGGCGGCTATACTCCCGCGGTATTCGCCGGCCCATTCGCGACTGTCTTTCGGAGATCAACATGTGCACGCCACGATGCCCCATCGACTCTTCGAGCGTTGTCATCAATCGTTCGTTGGTCCGACAAACTTTCTTGAGCACTCTGGCCGTGCTGAGCGGATTGGCGATCGTGAGCGGGGGCTGGCTGATCGCCGTGGAACCACCCGGCGGTGCATCACAGGACAAAGCGGAAAAATCAAAAGAGCCAGTGCCGCTCAACAAGCAGGGGACAGTATTGTTGGATGTCTCCGGCAAGCGGCTGTTGTTGAAGACGAAAGTCGTGCTGCGCGAAGGGTTGCTGGAAATGCTCTGCTGCCTGAAGCAAACAAAGGAGCACGAGTCGATCCTGGCGATTGAGTCCGAAGCGTACGTGATTCACACCGGCCTGTTGGCTCTCGGCGCGAAGGCCGGATCGCCGGTGAGGTTTCAGCCGGAGTACTCGCCGCCGACCGGGACTCGCATCCGCATCTTCTGTCAGTGGACCGACATGCAGGGCAAGCCGCATCGCGAGCCGGTCGAAAAATGGATTCGCAATTCCTCGCGACGGTTCTTTGTCGAGCCGTTTGATGAGCTGCCGAAAGGAGTCGAAATCAAGGAAGGCTCCGAGTTGAAGTGGGACGAAAAGAACAAAGAGCTGTATTGGTTTGGCCACATGACGGCGAAGCAGCGGGACGAATTCTTGGCCATGTCGAAGAACGAAAAATTCCGCAAGACGATCACGAAGTTCTTTGAGAGCACGCAGCCGAAACAACTCGACGCGCCATGGGTCTTCACCGGCAGCGGCTTCTATGTCGACGAGCAGGCGAAGACGAAGTCGTATCTCGCCGAGGGAGGCGATCTGATTTGCGTGGCGAATTTTCCGTCGGCCATGATCGACCTCACGGCGAAAAGCTCAGCCGATGGCGAAACGAATTTGCTGTGGGAAGCCTGGACCGAACACATTCCTCCGGCCGGCACGGAAGTGCTGCTCGAACTGGTTCCCGACCAGGAAGCTCGATCCGGCGAGAAGAAATAGTCGATCCCCCCCAGCGCTCTTCGTCCGACAGCTCTTCGGCCGACAGTGGAAAGCCAGTTGAAATCTCGGTGACGAAGGCCTTGTCTTCGTCGAGGTCAGGTCTACTGTGATATTGCGGGCCTCAGGTGAGCACGGCGACATCAGCCGCCGGGAAACCGGGTCTGCAACGCGACTCGCTTCGCGGCTTTGGTGAGCGTCCGGTCGATTAGGCGGCAGATTGCTCGCGCAGTTCCTGCCGATCTTCGCCTCGACATCTCGGAGGCGGAAGAAATTCCCTCGCGGTCGACACTCCGTCGACATAGCTTGTCGATTAGGTAAAGGCGCTGGCTTCGCCGAAACTTTCCGCCCGATTGGATCGCGGAAGCAACGCAGGTTGACCGCGAAAAGACGGATCTGCTCATCATCCCCGGCAAGCCCACGACAACGGATGACCGGCGAGTGACAAATCTCTTCACAAAGACCGGGCCGGGGGGTCGATTTCCACGTCTGACTACGCCTCTTGCGGACGGATCTGCGGGACATTCGAAACCGTGACATCACGTCTCATCGTCGCTCACCGCGGATACCCGTTCGCTCGTTCACGCCAGAGGATCTTGGCGATGGCCGGCCAACCGCATCACGCCTGAGCTACAAGGCAGTCGGTCGTATGCAGCGCATCTCAAAGATCCTCCGTCGCTGGAATTGGCTCGCTTCATCAAGTTGGCTGACCAAGCTGACCGAACCCTCTCGCACACTTCCGCACGTGGTGCGGCACCTGCGGCGAAATCCGCACGGACACAACACGCTCGGCTCGGTCGTGGTTTCGTGCGCACTAGGGTTGCTGTACTTCCACGCTCAACCCACCACTGCCGGCACGGACCCGGGACAATCGAACTCCGCACAACTGCTGGCGAATGCGGAGAAGCTGCTTGGCAACAATGCGACGTCCGGCGATGACGACGACGTAGAAGCCTCCGGCGACAAATCCGATACGACCGTCGCCGCCCACGACACGCCGAAACTCACTGGCAAAGAGGCCCTGCTGGAAAGCGACCGTTTCCTGGCGGAAGCGCAGCGCAGTTTGGAAAAGACCTCTGGTTACTCGGCCACGTTCATCAAACAGGAACGAATCGGCGATGCCCTGACCGACCTGCAAGTGATCCAACTGCGTCTGTATCACCAGCCGATGCGAGTATTCATGAAGTGGGAAGGTGGTAAAGACGCCGGCCAGCGCGTGCTGTTCGCCGATGGCGAAAACGACGGCGAGATGCTGGTCCGCAAGCTGACGGGAATTGAAAGCCGGCTGGGAGTGATCGCGCTCAATCCCAGCGGAGCGATCGCGCTCAAGTATTCTCGTTATCCGGTGACTAAAGTCGGTTTGCTGGAACTGGTCAAGATCACCCGGCAGCATCGGGCGAAGGATCTCAAAGCGGAATCGGGAGTCACCGCCACGATGCTCGAACGACAACAATTCGACAGCCGCGAGTGCCTCTGTTTCGTGATCGAGTACGCGAAACCAGAAGCGTCGCCAGACGACAAGCAGGAATACCGCAAGACGATGATTTACATCGACAGCAAGACAAAGCTGCCGATCTGCGTGCGCTGCTACGGTTGGCCAGACAAGGTGCGCGGTGCTGACCCACAAAAACTCGACCAGACGACGCTGCTGGAGTTCTATGCCTATCAGAAGATCGACTTCGAGGCGCAGGTGAAGCTCGACGATTTTTCGCAGACCAAGCTGCAATAGTTTGTGGTCCCAAGTGCAGGCAGCGTCCCAGAACCGCCTTCCTACAGGTTCCAGAACCGTCTTCCTACAGGACGACGAACTCACTCGACCGTGATGTTCATCGTCGCCGAGGCTGTCTTCCGGCCCAATTGATCTTCCACCGTCAGTCGCAGCACGTGCGGGCCGGGGTCGATGCCTTGCGGGATCGCGAACTCGTAGCTGTGGAAATAGTCGCGGCGGTGATTGCGGCAGCGATCTTCGGACGGCTTGAATTGGATGCTATCCAGGATGCGGCCTTGCGGTCCGCCTTCGTGGATGTCGATGGTCGACTTCATCAACGTGCGGAACTGACCGTCGGAGGATGGTTCACTCTTGAAGTTAGCGGCTTCGGCGTACAGCAGCACCGGTTGGCCGGGCGTGAATTGATCGCGTTTGAATCGCTGATAAATGCCAAAACTGGTGATCTTCTGGCAGAACGCCAGATTCTTCAGCTCCAGCCGAGCTTTCTCTTGCAGCCGCAGTGAAGCCACTTGCAACTGAGCGATCGTCTGCGTCGCTCGTTCAGCGCTGTCCGGCATACCCTGCGTGTCGAAGTAGTTCGCGATGCCCCAGAGCATCTGTTGCCAGAATTCTTGATCGGCCGGATCGATTCCGGGGACCGGTTGCAGCGCTCGGTCCATCTGGCCGGCGATCAGATGCAGCAGCCGCAGTTGGACATGCTTGCGCAAAAAGACCTGCTGTTCGGCCTCGGTCTCGCCGGGAGTCATCATGGCTGACTCAACGGTGGTTTGCGTGATCAGTCGTTCCAGCTCGGGGGCTGTCACAAACGGAGCAATGGCCAAGGGTGCTCCGGCAGGGATGTTGGTCAGCAGGGGAACATTCGTCGCCGGATTCGCAAACGCGGGAGTAGCCGCCGATGCGGCGGGTATTCGCGGCCAAGGATCGGGAGTCGAAGCGCCTGAAGGCGGTACCTTCGTCTCAGGGCGCTGGGCTGGCAGTTCGGTCCACGTCGTTGATCGCACGCCGCCGGCAGGAACCACTCCCGAAGTTGCCGAGTCGGACAAGAACTCGGCCGGCACGACAGATCGGTCGGTCGTCGGCACCGCATCAATTGAGGTTCGATTGAACGGCAGGCGGTTGCTGGGAGTGTCGTCCGCCGACAGTTCGTTCAAATCGACACGAGTATCTTGGCCGAGTTCGTCAAGCGGTGATTGTGTTGGAATTGGGAGCGCTGCCGGTGGTACGGCCGACGCTCTTGGCACTGTAGGTAAATTATGCACGATACCGCTGCCGGAACGCCGCTTTGGTGCGGGAGCCTCAATCGTCGCGAAGCCATTGCCCCGCGTTCCGCCGCTGGAGACATCGAACTGTCCGCCGGAAGGCTCCGTCGTGTCGATTCGGTGATCAATGCTGGTCAATCCATCGGCGAGTCCGCGGATGTTGTTTGTTGGCCCCGAATCATCATTCGGTGTTCGTGGATGTTGTTCGGCATGCTCGGGGAGATCGTCGGGCAGTTCGAGGAGCGGACGCTTTGTCGGCTGGTCGCGTTCGGAGCGGCTCACTTTGGCGTCTTTTTCCACTCGACCGCGAGTGGTCTCGTCACGTTTCGCAAGATCTGCGTCATTGCCATTCAAGTCGGTCAGTTCTTGCGCAGCGCGCGCTCGATCTTTGTTCGTGGTCGTCCGAGAATTCCGCACGAACAAACCCCGCGACGGTCCCGAGGCGCAGCCGGTCAATTCGCACACGCCAATCAGACAGACAATCAATCCCAGACCGCGGCACCTCATGCAGACATCCTTGTCGCCATGGACCACAGCTTCCGAGCAGTGAGCTCCGGTCGCGGACGCCTCGCGAATCCTCGTGAAGGGGCGAGACGGTATTGCCTCCGTCGGTTCACCTCAAGTCCGATTTTGCCAGTGCTGAATTCATCTGGACATCAACCGGCCCGGCGGGCTGTAATCCCGCCCCTTTGTAACGCCGGAGTTGCGTTCGAGTTGATGCCTCCAGGATGGAATTACGTGGATCAGTTCGCTCGCCTGTTGCCGTACGTTTGGCGAAACCGCTCGAAGGTTTATCTGTCGATCTTCTTCGCGGCGCTGGTGGCCGCGCTGTGGGCGGCCACGCTTTCGTTCACGTTCTTGATCGTCAAAGTGTTGCTGCAAGGTCAGAGTCTCGACACGTACATGGCGGCCGAAATCAAAGCGGCCGCCTCCGCCATCGCACCCCGCGAACAGACGCTCCGCGATCTGGAGCAGCGTGTCCAAGAATTGCAGTCCCAAGAATCCACCGTTGGTACCCAGACGAGTGCTCATCAGCGTCAGTCGGCGGAAGAAGACACGTTGTTGAAACGTCAGGATCGTGAACGCCGTAAGCTCATCGCGGCCTCGCAGCGGTTGGTGGCCTTGCGATGGGTGCAGACATACTTCATGGCTTGGTTGCCGCGCGACCAATTCGACACGTACGCGTTGATCCTGGGAGTACTCGTGCTGATCACGATCGTCAAGGGTACGGCCATGTTCATTCAGGAGCTGCTCGTATCCAGCGTCGTCGAGTTGTCCGTGCTCGCACTGCGCAAAGACTGCTTCCGGCATGCGCTCGAACTGGATTATCAGACGTTGTCGCTGCGCGGCAGCTCCGAACTGATGTCGCGGTTCACGAACGACATCGGCATCGCGGCCGACGGGTTGAGTCTGTTGGGTGGAAAGATCGTTCGCGAACCGCTCAAGGCGATTGCTTGCATCGCCGCCGCGTTTTACGTGAACTGGCAACTGACGCTGCTATCACTGGTTTTCGTGCCGTTGATGGTGGCGGTCTTTCACCGCTACGGCCAGCTCTTAAAGCGGGCTAGTCACCACATGATGGAGCGGATGTCGCGAATCTACAAATCGCTGGAAGAGACGTTTGACGGACTAAAGATCGTCATCGCCTTCAACGGAGCTCGCCGACATCGCCAACGGTTTCACCGCGAGAACAAAGAGTACTACCAAAGGGCGATGCAGGTCGCGCGGATCGATGCCTTGACCGGTCCGACGACCGAGTTGCTAGGGGTGTTCGCGGTGTGTGTCTCGCTGCTGCCAGGCGCGTATCTCGTGCTACGCCACACCGACACCATCTGGGGTATCAAGCTGACCGCCGAATCGATGGAGATCGAACATCTTTCGGTGTTGTACGCCTTTTTGGTGGGAGTGCTCGACCCGGTGCGGAAATTGTCGTCGGTTTACACGAAGTTGAAACGCGCCGCCGCCGCGACTGAACGAGTCTTTGAGATGATGTCCTGGCAACCGCTGCTCAAGCAGACGGAGAAACCGCAGACACTGCCGCGGCATGCGCAGGCGATCAGCTTCAAGAAGGTCTCGTTCAAGTACGCATCGACCGCCGACGGCATCGACCGCCCGCCCGCGCTGAACGATGTCACATTGAAGGTCGCCGCTGGCGAGGTCATCATAGTCGTCGGCGAGAACGGCTCCGGCAAGTCCACGCTCGTGAACTTGCTGCCGCGCTTTTACGACCCGGATCTCGGTGCGGTGTTGATTGACGGCATCGACATCCGCAACGTGCGGCTGCGCGACTTGCGCAGCCAGATCGGCGTGGTGACCCAGGAAACGCTGCTGTTCGACGACACGATCTTTGAAAACATCCGTTACGGCAAACCCGACGCGACACGCGACGAGATTGTTTCCGCGGCCACGAAGGCGCACGTGCCGCAGCTCTTCGATTTGCTTCCCGAAGGTTTCGATACGGTTGTGGGTTCGCGCGGCGGCCGCCTCTCCGGCGGACAGCGTCAGCGCGTCGCGTTGGCCCGCGCGTTGCTTCGCGATCCGTCGATCTTGATTCTCGACGAAGCAACCTCGGCCGTGGATGCTCAAAGCGAGTCGATGATTCATCAATGCTTGGGAGACTTTGTCAAAGGCCGCACGGTGTTCCTGATCACGCACTCGGTCACGCCGCGACTGCTGGAGTTTGCGACGCGGATCGTCGTTTTGGAGCAGGGCCGCCTGGTCGCAACCGGCTCACATGAGGAACTACTGCGATCCTGCGCCGCGTATCAACGACTTTATCGCGCTCAAACCACCGGCCACGTCGGCGACAATTTCGTGCATTTGCATCTGGAAAAAACTGCGGCCCCAGAATTGACCTCGGACACTTCGACCGCGGGAGAGACCCCGCTGCTCATCAAGTTCACGCCCAGCCCGACCACCGAACAATCGTCTCACGCGGCACTCGACAACGGTCAAAATCGGGACACTCGTCGCAAGGCGAATTGAGTTGTCTCGATCAATTTACCAGCAAAAAGTCGCGGCTGTTGAGCAGGCTCCACATCAGATCTTGCGCGGCATCTGTGCGTTGTTGGTCGCCGTAGGTTTGGAAGTGTTTCTTGGAGACTTCGATTTCCTTTGCGGTCGGGCGGCGGGCGAGGGACCAGAGGTAGAGGTCTTCGATCAGTTGGTCCTCGGTCGGGATCGGATTCTGTCTGAGCAGCAAAGCAACTCGGCCGTTGGGGTCGGTGACTCGGCGGAGGATGGACTGGCCGTTGATCAGGTGCAGGGCTTGGAGCATGTTGCTGTCGCCGTCACGTTCGCATTCGCAGGCATCGGCTCGTTGAGGTTTACCGAACAGCGCCAGAAAATCGCTGTTGATCTCGGCATCGGGGAGTTGTGCGGCGGAGAAATTGGCCGGTGCTCCGCCGAATTGCTCGCGCACACCGGTCGCTTGGACGAGCGAATCGAGCAGCGCTTCGGCCGGGATCCTTCGTGACAGCGCGTGTGAGAAGTTCAACGTGTCGTGCCGATTGCTGTCGTTCGCGAGGCTGCTGCGCTGATAGGTCTGCGACGTGACGATGCGGCGCATCAAGTGACGCACGTCGAAACGGTGCTCGATGAAATCCTTGGTCAGTGCGTCGAGCAGTTCGGGGTTGATCGGCGGGTTCGTCGTCCGCAGGTCATCGACCGGATCGACGATGCCTCGCGAGAAGAAGTAACTCCAGAAACGATTGGCGAGGCTCCGCGCGAACATGGGGTTGTCGGACGCAGTCAGCCATGTCGCGAATTGAACTCGGCGGTCTGTGCCGGTCGAGACGGTCGGTTGAATCCCACCGAGGAACCGGGGCGGTTGTGCTTGTCCCGAGCGTGGGTTTGTCGCGAAACCGGCCGCGAGTTGCAGGCTCACCGCGCGGGCATTCGGGATGCCGACCAGGCGCGGGTCGGCCTTCGCCGTCACTTGATTGAAGAAGCTGTTGAGGCCGTAGTAATCCTCTTGCGTCCAATTTTCGAACGGGTGCGTATGGCAGCGAGCACACAACATGCGGACGCCGCAGAAGACTTCGGCGACTCGTTCCAGCGTGTCATTCGTGTCCTTGCTGATGAGGAAGTACGCCCCGGCCGGGTTGTCGTCGGCTCCCCCCTTGCTGGTGAGCAGTTGCCGAGTCATCTCGTCCAGCGGCATGTTCGACGCGACCGCGCTGCGAATCCATTCGCGGAAGCCGTACATCGCCGGCTCGTTCAGCCGCACACGCGAGTTTTGCAATAAGTCCCCCCATTTCAGCGACCAATGATCGACGTACTCCGGTCTCGCCAAGAGAGCGTCGATCGTCTTGGCTCGCTTGGCTGGATCGGCATCGGCGAAGAACTTGCGGACCTCATCCGCCGTTGGCTGCAAACCAATCAGGTCCAGCGACACGCGCCGCAGGAATTCTTCATCGTTCGACAACTCCGACGGCGTGACCTTCAAGTCGTTGAGCTTCGCGACGACATGCTGATCGATGAAATGTAGACCGGTCACTCCGTGACCGGAATTCGGGTCACGGAGTGACCCGTCTCCGATGGGCGTCGGCTGAAAGTTCGGCTTGCGATTCAGCACGATCAACCGCGCGGCCGCGAATTTTCTTTCAAACCGAGCGACGACCGCCGACTCACCCAACCCGCGAGCGGTGACGTTGCCGACGTCGGTGACGTCTGCGACTCCGTCCGTGTTGACGTTGAAGATCGCCAGCTTCGTGACATCGCGCGTCGTGCCGTCCGTGTCATGCGCAACCAACTGCAAGCGATGCGACATGCCCGGTTCGAGCACGAACCGTTCGGGGAAGACGCGCACGAATTCGACTTCGGACTTGTCATCGAGATCGCCTTTCGCACCCTGCTCGATCCACGTTTGCAGGATGCGATGCGAGAGACTGCCTTTTGCGATCCGAATCCCTCCGCGATGCGGCACGTCGCCAATTGGCTTGGTCAGCAACAAACTGTCGCTCGGCTTGAGCAGATTGATGCGGCGTCCGAACTGATCGCCGAACACCGCCGTGTAATCCTGCGTCGCCTCGCCCCCGCGCAGCGACAGCTTGAACCCGTTCTTGCCGAGTGAATACCCGTGACACGCTCCCGCATTGCAGCCCCCTTTGGACAGCACCGGCATGACCTCATGCCGAAAACTGACAGGCCGCTCGGCCGCTGGCAACTCGACAACCACCGGCACCTGCACCGTCTGCCCTGCCGCTTGCACGGTGATCTGCGTCTGCCCCGATTTCAACGGCTTCACCCAGCCATTTTCGATGACGGCGATCGAGGGATCGGCGCTGGTCAACACCGCCTGTTGCGAGAGATCGAACGCAAAGCCATCCGATGTTCGACCGCTGATGGTCAGCGAATGCTCATGGCGATGATGAATCAGTTTCAGCGCCTGTGGGACAGCTTGAATGTTGCCGGAGACTGGCAATTGGTCCGCTTGCGTTTGAAACGTCGAGAGCACGGCGGCAAGCGATACGCTGATCGCAACCCGCAACTGAGACATTCGCAACGCCATATTCAGCCTCAACGGATAAAGTCAGAGTCTGCGAGGACCAAGGTCGGCCGCCATTCTAGCAAGCCCATCCGCCGTCAGTCACCCGTTCTTTCATCACCATCGTCCAAGCCCAACTTGCCGGAGCCGGCGGTTTCGTTGTGTCGCAGGTCCACCTTGTCCAAAGTTGGGAACCGCGGCTCGTCCAGTGGAAATAGCAAGCGGTCGCAACCTTTCGATTCGCCAAATCGGAGCCATGCCCTCCATGTCACCGTCGTGCTTGCGCACGGCGAGGGCCGCGCGGGGCTTACTTCGTCGACCTGTGTTTCTTCATCGCTTCGCCCAATGCCTCGCCGATGAGAAAGTAGGTCGCTGGCAGAGTTACGGTTCCTGCCACCTTTTCCTAACCCACCTTTTCCTAACCCGTCGAGTCGATCATCGACTGACGTGACTCGAATCGTTCAGAAACATCTTGGCAGGACGCCGCCTTGGTCGTAGTTTGGCGCGAGGCGAAGTTCACTCACCGATCAATCTCATTGAAAAAGGAGCAAAACATGGGCATGGTGAAGGAGTTCAAAGAGTTCGCGATGCGGGGCAACGTTGTGGACCTTGCCGTGGGCATCATCATCGGCGGCGCGTTTGGCAAGATCGTGAGTTCGCTGGTTGGCGACGTGCTCATGCCGCCCATTGGCAAAATGATGGGGAACGTCAACTTCAGCGACCTGTTCATCAGCCTCGACCCCGAAAAGACGGCGGGGATCAATTCGCTGGCCAAAGCCAAGGAAACCGGCGCGGCGGTCATCGCCTATGGCTCGTGCATTAACACGGTGATCGACTTCGTGATTGTCGCGTTCTGCATCTTTCTGCTCGTGAAGGGGATGAACAGACTGAAAAAGGAACCGGAAGCCGCTCCCGCGAACACCAAAGAGTGCCCGCGCTGCTTGTCGTCGATCTCGCTCAAGGCGACACGCTGCGGACATTGCACATCGGAGATCCAGTGAGCGAGAAATACTCAAGTCAGCCGTAGCCAAGTTCGCCAGAACGTGGGATGTTCGGTGATTCACCCACGTTCTGGCGAACGTGGCGACAGACTTGATACCGCTTGAGATCACAGACGAGGAGGTTCGATGACGACTCGAAGAACATCGCGATTCGTTCAATTCGTCTTGTTGTGTTCAATGCTATTGCCGTCAGCCCTTGCGGTCCGCGCGGAGGAACAGCCGGCCAAAATTGCGAAGCCTCTGGCCAAGGGATCGGTCGTGTTGTTTCCGGGGGTTCGGGAGCGAAGGACGGCTGCGACCGTCCCCGACTTTGGGCGATCGGCTTTCAGCTTTGAACATGCCGAACGGAGCGACGTACGTTTCGGAAAATCACGCCACGACTTTGAACTGTTTTACGGGACTGTCTCGTTGGATGGCGACTCGGACTGGATTCACGTCGAGACCGCCGCTGATGAGCGGAGTCGCATTCGCAACCTCGGCAAGAGGGAGTGGAGCGAGTTGAACGAACTGCCGGAGATCGAACCGAACGATCAACTCTACGGCCTGTCGTTTGCGCACGACGACGACGAGTTGGAAAAAGTCTCGCACGGCACCGTCGCGAAGGCGCGCGAGGGACACATCTACCTGCTGCGGACCAAGGACGCCAATTCCGATCTGGTCACCGCGCTGCGCATCGATCAGCTCGTCCCCGGCCGCTCCTGTCACATCACCTGGCGGCTGATCGAAAACCGCCAGGGTCTTGGATCGTCCCGATCGGAAACCAAATGAAGCCAGCGATCGTTTGATTCCGCATTGCGTCGTCGTGTTGCGCATCCGTTCGTGATGGTCTGAGCGCGTCTCACAAAATTGTTCGGCCGCGTCGTCAAGGAGTCCTCAACATGTCGCTTTGGAAAAGGCTCATGGGCGGCGGTCAAGAATCGGAATCGAACGGTGACGAAAACGCCACGGACCAGCCCGGTCGGGAGACGGACCAACCAGCGGTGCCCTATGTCGTCAACGAGCGACCGTTGCCCGAAGGAGAAGACCTGGAAGTCCTGCTGCCTCGGCAAGTCGGTACCTTTTCGCGTGACGCGATCCGGCCTACTTCAGATCGACGACCAAGCTTGACGCGTTCATGGCGGCGTTTCCGTATTGATCGTTCAACTCGAAAAGCGAGACTACTTCGTGCAGCGCGTGCAGAACATTCTTCTGGTGATTGGTGCTTCGGCCCTTGGGATCGTGTCGTGCGTGGTCCTCGCGCTGGTCGCGGCGGCGATCGTTTCCGCGCCGCGAGCCGGTGAACAGCCAAGCCTCAACTGGGGTGGCGCGATCCTCTTCACGATCCTCGCTGTTGGCGGCGGCATTATTGGCGGCATCGGCGGCTGCGTCGGATCTATTCGCTGGATTGCGCAACGGCCGCGCGAGCCGTGGACTTTGACAACTTGGATCGGAGTGATGCTGGGCGTCGCAACGGCCGTGGCGATTCGTGGTTCAGGCGCGCTGGACACGAATGTCCTCGGTGATCTGCTCCAATGGTGGCCGGGGCTGATTCTTTTCGTGGCGGCGACGGCTTGTCTCGGCGGAATTCTCGGAGCCATCGCCGGAGCGCGGGGCAAACGTCTCACGGAACGCGAACGCAATCGCTTCCCAAAGTCGAAGTGATCGCATTCAGCCGCAGGACGCGACCAAACGCGGTGAACGCGTAGTTCATGTGAAAGTCGTCAACCCACGAGGTTTGAAAGCGCTGCGTCACGGAATTGAAGGCGATGGTCTCGTCTCCGTGCCGAGCCTTCCCCTACATCGTCCCTGCGTACTCGTGCCGCCAGAATGTTCCGCCGAGCAGCGGGTGAATCGTGCCTTTGACCTGGGACTCGTCGGCGAGTTGGCCGGGTTCAAACCAAGTCCTGCAGGTTCCCTCCCAATTTTCTGCGAGCGACTTCAGTAGTTCATTGGGCATGATTGTCTCACGGTTTCGGTTTGATGAACAAGACTTCGGCGCGGTCGATCCAGCCTTTTCGCAGATCGACGCGGAACCAGCCGTCGCTGTTCTTCTTGTGAAAGCGGCAACCGGAGCGCGGCCCGAACTCCTTGAGGTCGTATTGTGCCCAGGTCTTGCCCATGTCGGGTGAGTAGACGAAGCCGCAGGTCGAAGTCGAGGCGGGCGCGTACAGCGCGGCCAGCATCACGCCGTCTTGAACGATCATGTTGGCCGATTCAAATTCGAGATTGAACAGCAGCTTGTGCGCGGCCTTGTTCGCGATGTCCGCCGGAGCACAGGTGAAAACTCCGCGATCATGCTGGGCACCCAACTTGGGACCGTTCGCGTCGGCAACCCAATAGAGCCGGCCATCGACGAAGTTCATGCCGCCGGATTTGAACCGCGAGTCGGAGTTTACCGAGACCAGCACCATCCAATCCCAAGTATCGGCCTGGGCGTCGTAGGTGCCGCGCAGCCAGTGACATTCGTTGCCGTTGCCTCGGTCGATGTCGCCCGTGCAAGTGTAGAACGCATTCTCGTCAGGATTGTAGACCAAGCCGTGGATGTGACGGGTGATGAGCGGATTCGTCGCATCACCGAGCAGCGTGCCGGGTGCGGCTCCCTTCTGCTGAAAGTGCGGATTCCGCCCGAAGGAATACGCGATCTTCACGGTCTGCCCGCTGTCGGTGGAATAGTAGATATTCACCGGCACCGGCCCGCCCGTCACGTTGCAGTAGTTGCCCCACACGAGCATCTGCGTCCCCTTCACGTCCCAAGTGTGCTCGCCGTCGAGCGGATGGAAATACCAGCCGGGTTGATCGGGATTGACGGGCGTGTGCGGCAGGTAATCGCGGCCACCGCGATCCTTGACCGTGATCGGTCGGTGGGTCTTGAGGTTGTCGGTGCTCAGGAAGAGTTTCTCGCGTGTGGCGAAGACGATGTTCCCGTTTTTCAAGAGGCAACTGAAGGTGATGTTCTCCGCGTCGGGAAACGCCGCGCTGTGAGCCCATGTCTGGCAATTGTCTTCGGAGAGAAAGATTTTTCCGTCGCCGAATCCAAACGCCTTGTGGCCTCGTTGCGAGTCGACGTACGGCCCCTCCGGCGCGAGCCGATACCAAAAGTGATCGGTCTCGCCAGTCGTGTTCGGAGGCGCGGCTTTCAGCGCGGAGATTTTGGCCGGCTTCGTCGGGCTGAAGGGCCAGCCAGGCAACTCGCCACACGCCTGCAACGCTAGGATGACGTAGGCACTGCCGACATTGGAGATCAGATTGCCGGCATCGTTGACAGGAGATTGCGTAAACCATTTGCCGCTCTCGCGCTGATTGGCGCGAATCCATTTGACGCCGCGCCGCAGCCGAGCATCGTCCGCCGGGACACCGAGTTCCCGCGCGATGACCATGACCAGCCCCGTGCCGTAGCCGTCACTGGTTTTGGTGTTGAGCGGCTGGCCGTCGCCTCGGGCCAGCCCCTTCCAATCGGTGAGAAAACCGGCCGTGGACCAACCGCCATCTTCGAGCTGCAAAGCCAGCAGCTCAGTCAGCGTTTGTTGGCGCTGCTCGGCGGTCGCGATGCCGTCGATCCTGATCGAACACCAGGCCAGCATGGCGCGATGGTGCAGCGACTTGGGCGGGTTGTTCTTGAAATAGGTGCGCAGCTTTTCGAGTCCCGCGAGAGACTGTGGGGTTTTCGCGTAGTCGCCAGGCGCGACCCCGACGGTCAGCGCGGCGATGGTGACGCCATAGTGATCGTCGATTTCCATCGGCGCATAATCGCAGTGCGGCCAGTTCCAGCCGCCGTCTTCACGCTGCACCTTCCACATCATGTCGAGTACTTCCCGCGCGAGGTCGCTGTGCTTGCCGGTGGTCTGCACATCGTTGAAAGTCAGGCCGCTGCCGACCACGATCGGCCAGAAGCCGTCTTTTTCCGTGGGGCCAGTCTTCTGCCAGCGCACCTTGCGATAGTCCTCGTAAAAGCTGCGGACTTCACCCAAGTCCGGCAGGATCGTGCTCAATGCCGGTCGCGCAATCATGTAGAACAGGTTGGTATGGCAAGTGACACACTTCTTGGTCTTCACCCAGTTGAGCGCGGAACGATCCAGATACTGAGCCGCTTTCTCCGCCGAGAACTCGGCAGCCAGCGGCTCGTCCGCCGAGATCACCGGCAAGCCTTCCGGAACATCCTTCAGCGTGATGGGCTGCTGCGCGGAAACGAAAGTGGGACAGGATATGGCGAAGACCAGCAAGGTACGGAGAAGGGTTGTCATTGGCGGTCTCTCAAACAGGGTCACTGGAGATTCGGAGATCAACGTAGTCATCAACGCTCCGCGTGATGAACCGAATGACCAAACTGCGTCGGCGAAGCGTTCGGCTCGTCACGCGGAGCGGTGACGGCTACGTTGAAAGAGTCTACCCACGATCATTGCAGCCCGCGACATCACAGAAGAGGTCACGATGGCACTCGCCGATGATGGCGTTGTCATTCGTGGCTAATACAGTTTACTCCTGTAAGCCTCATCCAGCAGCGTCTGCAATTTGGCGACATCGAATTCCGGCATCTGCGCATGAGCAATGAATCGCCGCATGTGCTCATCGAGCGTCTTCAACTCTTTCCTGAGCGAGAACTCCGACGGCGTTCCAATCAGCGCCGCGAGTTCTTCTGGCGAGCGAATCTGTTCTTTGAATTGATCCAGGAACCTGTCATTTCTCCAACGGCGTGTCGTTATTGGCAAACCGCATTCAACGTCATCGGCAGGCCGTTGATGTGGAACGCCTCGCCGACGTCCGCGCGATGCCGTCCTTGCTCTCCGCATACAGCGTGAGTTCGCCGACGAGCGTTCGATCAACGAACAACTCCCGTCGCGAGCCGATGTCGATCGGTTTCTCCGCGCGAGCGGCAGTCAGCGGAGTCAGCAACAGGGCGGCGAAGAGTGCGAGACGATGTTTCATGGCTTGTCCTGTTGGCCGGTCTTTGCGCGGTGGTCACGTGTTCGTGTGCCCGCCGAGATAATCGTTGGCTTCAAACAACGCAACATCGTGGGCCAGACTGAGCCGATACGCAGCCGTCACCCCGGAAATCCCGACCTCGATGATCGCAATCTTCATGACAACTCCGACGGTCATTGATGAAACCCGATGATTGATGTAACCCGAAACATCAGCGAGGGAGTAAGCGAAGTAACCCGAAGGCCGGAGTCACACGAATCCATTCGCCATTCTCCCTCGCGAAGAACGGAACCGATGTCGCTCCCGGCCACTCAGCGGTCCACAAGACTTTGCCGTCGGCCCGCGACAACGCCTGCAGGACCTCGGTCTTCTTGCCGCGAGTCTCCGTGACGAAGACTCGATCCTCGCCGACGATCGGCCCGGAATAGCTCGGCCCCAACTCGACTCGCCATTTCCGAGCGAGCGTCGCCTCATCAACGCGATCGGGCCAAGCGGGCATCGCCGCGGCTTGCCCATCTCGCGACGGACCGCGCCACTGAGGCCAGATCGCGGTTGGATCGGCGGCGAGCAAGGTCGGATGGATAAAAGAGGTGCGTCCTCTTAATTCATTTCAAGCTCACCGGCACCGGTCTTGACCTCGCCTCGAACCCACGCCCTTCCGATCTCGATAGCCTGTCGCGGCCGATCATCCGAACTATGACGCTCAAACATTTGCAGCAAATGTTCCGCACAGTCCGCGGCCCATGCCGCGAGAAGCCGATGCTCAGCAAGAGCCAATGGCCCGCCGCGATGGGCCGCGACAAATCGCTTGTCACGCATCGAAGACCTCCTGCCGCCGAACAGTTAAGTGAACCGCGCGCGATCTATCGCCGATCGCCGGTTCGCGACTCATTCGGGAACGCGGACAGATTACCGCGCATTCATCGGGAAAATAAGTGGCGATCTGGCGAACCTCGCCAAGGCGCTGCCGTGATCGATCGTGCGCGGCCCTAGATCTTCTCCATCGACGAAGCATCAAGCCAGCACGCCGGGAATTGTCTTCCAGCTTTGAGCCACTCCCGTCAGGCGTTCTTGCCGACCGGCGTGCTCGAAGAACAGGTTATCTGGATTCAAGCCGAGAGCGGTGAGGATCGTCGCGTGCAGGTTCTTCACCGATTGTGGTTGATCGGCTGCTCGCAGGCCGATGTCGTCGGTCGAGCCGATCACGCTGCCCGCCTGCACTCCGCCACCGGCGAGCCAAATCGTGAAACCGTAGGGGTTGTGATTGCGGCCGTTGTTGCCTTGCATCATCGGCGTGCGACCAAATTCGCCGGCCCAGATGACGAGCGTCGTGTCGAGCAGGCCGCGCTGCTTGAGGTCGGACAGCAGCGCGGCGATCGGTTGATCGGTCTGAGCGGCGTTGCGGTTGTGGTAGTCGGTGTTGTTGTCGTGCCCGTCCCAGCCCAGCTTGTCGACGGCGTTGTAGAGTTGCACGAATCGCACCCCCTTCTCGACCAGCCGTCGCGACAGCAGACACATTCGGCCGAACAACGCCTTGCTCTTATTCTCGTCATTCAACCCGTAGGAATCCTGAGTCTCTTGCGTCTCCAAGGACAGCTCGCCGATATCGAGCGCCGCCGATTGCATGCGATACGCCAGCTCATACGAGGCGATGCGGCCATCGAGATCGAGTACTCCCGGTCGCTCCGCCGCGTGTTGCCGGTTCAGCGTTTGAGCGAAGTCCAACGTCGAACGTTGCACGGCCGCGAGTTCGCTCGGCGGTTGCAGGTTGAGCACCGGCGAACCTTCATGTCGGAACTGCGTCCCCTGGAATGCCGCAGGCAGAAACGCATTGCTCCAGTTCTGAGACCCGCCCAATCCGCCGACCTTGTAGAGCAACACATACCCCGGCAGGTTCTGATTGAGCGATCCAAGTCCGTAGGTGACCCACGAACCCAAGCTCGGCTTGCCGCCGAGGATCGCCCCGGTGTTCATCAAGTAAGTCGCGGGCGCGTGATTCGAGCTTTCGCTGAACATCGACCGCACCTGGCATAGCTCGTCGATGTGCTTGGCGGTATGCGGCAGCAGTTCCGAAACCCACTGCCCGCTCTGACCGTGCTGAGCCCACTTCCACGGCCCGGCCATCAGTTCGTCTTTGCAGTGATTGAAGACGCCGCCGACTTTATCAGGATTCTGCTTGAAGGATGCGGGCACCGGCTGGCCATTCAGTTTCAGCAGTTCCGGCTTGTAGTCCAGCAAGTCGAAGGTCGAAGGCCCTCCGTATTGAAACAGAAAGATGACTCGTTTGGCCTGCGGTGCGAAGTGCGGCAACCGCTCGGCCAACGGCTGCAGCGGGTCGATCGGCGAGTGCTGCGGTGCCGCCGCCCGGAGTTCATCGGCCAGCAGTGCGCTCAACGCAACGCTCGCAAAGCCGCCGCCTGTTTGCGTGAGAAACGTTCGACGTGATTGAGGAATCATTGGGAGGGGTCTCGATGTGTTGAACGATATCAGCCGCCGGGTGTTTTTTTGCTGAGCGGCAAGGCACTAGCCGCCGGTTCCAACGGAGTCCGACCGGCGGCTAGCGCCTTGCCGCTCACAAGACGGTCGAAGGCGAACCGGACGCTAGCGCGTTCCGGCTGATGATGTTGTTATGAGGCACGGTTTTCAGTCGATGTAGGCAAACTCATTCAGATTCAAAATCGCTCGGCAGAGGTCGGTCAGCGCGAGCAGGCCGGCACGATCGCCAGCTTCCCGATGCTCCTGGGCATGACGCTTGAGGAATTCGAGCGATAACGGCAACTCCTGAGCTGTCGGCGTTCGATTCAAGGCGATGCGAAACAACGTCTCCACCAGTTGCCTGGTCTTGTCCGCATCATCGAGTTCGAGCTTGTCGGTTTCCCCGCTCACTCGCGCCGCCAGTGCGTGCGCGTAACGCACGCCTTCT
This sequence comes from uncultured Planctomycetaceae bacterium, assembly GCA_964430385.1. Taxonomy (GTDB): domain Bacteria; phylum Planctomycetota; class Planctomycetia; order Planctomycetales; family Planctomycetaceae; genus CAYSHJ01. The sequence goes on along the minus strand of CAYSHJ010000218.1, from coordinate 7,671 downwards.
GGGCTGTTGAGCAGCATCAACGCCTGCGGCGCGACGACGGTGGTGTCTCGACGCGCACACGAGACGGTGGTATCCGGCAAATCGAAAGCTTGCAGAAACGGGATCGGCAGACAGCGTTTGCGAACGAGGAACACGCTGCGGACGTCGGTCTGCTCGATGGGGTCGGCGTACCAGCCCTGCATGCGTCCGTCGTCTTTGCCTTCGATCGATTCGAGGATCGCAGGCTGCGCTTTGAGCAACTCGTCCGGTATCGGCGGCCAAATCGGCTTGCCGGTGTCATACGGCTTCAACAGGCCGGAGACGGCCAGCAGCGCGTCACGCAATGTTTCGGCGTCGAGTCGGCGGACGGAGGGAATGAGAGCCGTGGGATAGGCATCCTGCCTGTCGTCCTTTCGTGATTCGGCCTTCGCGGAAGTGACAGGCTGGAAGCCTATCCCACTACGTTGCCGATATGTGGCCGATGTCACAATCAGCCGATGCAGTTCCTTGATCGACCAGCCGCGTTGCATGAATTCGACAGCCAGCCAGTCGAGCAGCTCGGGATGCGTTGGCCGCGCACCGCTGTATCCGAAATCGTTCGGCGTCGCGACGAGACCTGTGCCGAAATGCTGCTGCCAGACACGATTGACGATGACTCGCGCGGTCCACGGGTTGTCGGCCGAAGCGATCCAGTTCGCCAGCTTGAGGCGGCGGCTGTTGATTGTCGTTGATCGCTCCGCGATCAAACGTCCGACTTCCGACTGCTCGTTCGATGGGTTGATGAGCGATGGTTCGCGGAGCGAACCACGACGATCGAGCGTCCCCAATACTGTCGGAATCCCCGGTTGCACTTCTTCACGCGGCGATGAGAAGTCGCCTTGATAGAAGATGTGAGTCGCTGCTGGTGATGCGGACCCGGTCACTCCCATCGCGCGGCGCGGCTGACGTTTTCTAGCGTCGATCTCGGCGAGTTTCGTCTGGAGTTCCTCGTGACGCTCCTTGTTCGCTTTGTCGAGCTTCTCTTGCTCGGCCTTCAACGGCGCGGCTTGTTGATCGAGTTCCGCGTTGTGCTTGTCGATCTCGGCCTGCTCATCGGCGACGGAAACCGGCAGATCGTCGCGCGAAGTCACGCCGGCGAAGAAGGCTCGGAAACGAAAGTGGTCCGCCTGCGAGAGCGGGTCGTACTTGTGGTCGTGACACTGGCAGCACGACATCGTCAAACCCAGAAACGCCGACGCGGTGGTGTTGGTCAGGTCGGCCATCATCTCGGCGCGGAGGCGCGGCTCTTCCTGAAAGATCGAGGCCGTGCTGTCCCACTGGCCGAGACGCAGAAAACCCGTCGCGATCAGCATGTCGGCGGCGGCAGACCGATCAGATCGAAGGTCAGCCGGCGGATCAACGTGCGACGATCAGCTTCGGGAGCGGGTTTCAGATTCTCTTTCGCAAGTCGCTCGCGGATGAACGAGTCGATGGAAATCAGCCGCCGGGCGCTAGCCCCCGGTTCTGAATTCCGCGGTTCCGTCGGCAACCGGCCGCTAGCGCGATCCGGCTGATCAGACACGGACTCACGACTCGGCGTCTTCAGCGACCACAGATCCAGCCGCTCGCCGCGGAACAGTTTGCGGATCGGATTGCGTTTGTCGGTCAGCGCATCGCCGAACGCCGATGCTTGGGACTCTGTCCCGAGTGGATTTGAAATCGATTCGGGCCATGCGGCACCCGCTTTGATCCACTGCGTCAGTGTGTTGATTTCTTTGTCGGACAGCTTTTGCTTGGGCGGCATCTGAAAGTCGGGATCGCGAAACGAGATTGCTGTCACGAGCAAGCTCTTCTCGATATCTCCCGGCACAATCGCCGCGCCTCGATCCCCACCCGCCTTCACCCCTGCCCACGAATCGAGCCGCAAGTTCCCTTCCGGCTTCTCCGGCCCGTGGCACGAAAGGCACTTCGCTTCGAGCAACGGTTGCACGTCCTCGACGAACTTCGCCGCGTCATCCGTCGGCGTCTCGTCGGCACGGGCCGAGCAAACCACGGTCAGCAGCAGGCATGCGGCAAGTCGTCGTTTCATTTTCGATCCTGCATCCAGAATTGTATGCCGGGGCAATTGCAGAACCGCCAGTCGAACTTGCCGACTGCTGACTGCGGCAGAGCTTTGCCGAGATAGGCCAGCATCAACCGGGCGAGCGGGTCGATTGAGTCGATGTCTTCGCACGCGCTGCTGCAAAATGGATCGCCGCCGTGAACCCCCTGGCCGAAGCCTCCGAGTTTTTTCTGGGTCTTCAAACACAGTTCAGCGGCCCGGTTCGCATGGGGAATGGGAGTCCGGTCGTAGAAGTAAAGCAGCCAGAAGTGATCCCCCCCATGACCCCTCGCGAGAGCCCCTGCGGAGTGCTGACATCAAGCTGTCCCCATAAGCCGGTTTGCTGGCTTTAGTAAGATCATCCACAGTCGGCGTGTCGGATGTTTGCAGTCCGCGCAACCGTTGCTCCAAGTGACTCTGACTCGGTAGCTCATCCAGCCGCACGCGACAGGTCTCGCACTCCGCGACCATCGCACTCAATGGAACTGTGATGACAAGGGAAACGATTGCGACTTGGTCGAGCGCTTATCATAACCCTAGGGATTCGGCAGCGGCACTTGTTCCGTTGACATCAGATAACCGATCAAGTCGCGGACTTGGTCTTCGCTCAGGTTTTGGAAGAGGCCATCGGGCATCAACGACAGTGTGGAAGTCTTCTGCTCTTCGATTTCGGAGCGATGGATCGTGACGCGGTCGGTTTGGGTTTGGACGGTCAGCGTCTTCTCGGTCTGTTCGACGGTGACGCCGTTGATGACTCGGCCGTCGTTCATCGCGAAGACCGACATGCGGAAGTCGGCGGCGAGTGTCGCACTTGGGTCGAGAATGTTTTCCAACAGGTAATCGAGATTGCGGCGATTGCCTCCTGTCAGATCGGGGCCAGCCGATTTGCCGCTGCCGAACAGGACATGACAGTTCGCGCAGCTCTTCTGGAAAAGTGCTCGGCCGTGACTGAGCTGCGCTTCCTTGAGCCGGTCGGCGGTGAGCGACGCCTTCCACTTCGTCGCAAGTTGCTGCTTCTCGGCGCTGGTCGTGCGGACCTCGCCCCAAACTTGGATTAGTTGCGTCGAGACTTCGGCGTTGCCGAAGCTCAGAATCTGCCGCGCATGAAAGGCGGAAATCTCGCGGCGTGGAACCTGCTCGGCGGCGACGGCGGTCAGCAGTTCCTTCGCGTAACTGGGCCGCGAGACGAGCGTGTTGATCGCAATCGATTTCCCTTCTGGGCTGAGCCGCGCGAAGCGGTCGAGCACTCGGCGCGGCGTCTCGGCGTGATCGAATGCGGCAAGTCCGCGAATCGCCTCCACGATCAGCTCGCGGTCGTCAAGCAGTTTGTGCAGCAGTGGCAACAAGTCATCCGGCTTCGCGGTGACAAGCGTTCGTAACGCCTGCTCGCGTGCCGACACGTCCGCCCCGCCGTTGGTGACCAGGGCCTTGAGTTGGTCGATCGCACGCCCGTCGCCAAAGACGACGGACAATTCGCGAGCAATCACTTTCAATTCGTCCGACTGGCTCTTCGCGGCAAGTTCGGCGACGGCACCCCAATTTTTCGGCGGCTTGACCTTCGTCCAACCGCGAAGAGCTTCGGACATGCCGCGCAGGATATCGGAGACAAAGTGCTCGTCTTTCGTTGACTCCGCCACCGCCAGCAGTGACTCCATTGCCTCTGGCCGGCGTTCCCACTCCAGTGTGATGCGACGAGCTGTGAATTGACGAACTCGTTCCATCTTGGCGTTCGCGCTGAACTGCACCGCTCGCAGCGGATCACGTCCGACGGCGGGTTCGATGCCGTACCAGATGAGCAGCGGCAGCATGTTGTCGTGATTGAACTCGTCACGACTCGCCAAAGATTCCGCCAGATTCCATCGCTGATCCGGCGGAATCCGTGGTAACGCAGAGGCCAGATACAACTGCACGAGGCCCGAAGTTTCTTGGCTCGCCAAGGAGTCCAACTCGGAGACACTCGACTCGGAAAGGTCACCTTGGTCGCAGAGCAATCGCACGGCCCAAGCTCGCATCCGGTCGTTCTGGTGATGGAGTTGCTTTTGCAGCCAAAACTCGTCAGCCGCACCGACCACATTGAGTGCCCAGAGCGCCCGCAAGTTGCGTGGCAGAACGGTTTCGCTCTCGGCCATCGAGTGCAACGTCAGCCGCGACCTCTCGGACAGCCGACGCTCGGCCGCACGTTCCTGGAGCACTCGCCGTGATTGACGAACCCACCAATCGTCGGGGTGAAACTGCAATCGTATGAGTTCTTCGTCCTTCCGCTGAGTCAGATCAAATTGTGGGACAGGCTTTGGCTTTCCATGCGTGATCTTGTAGATACGTCCCGACGTGCGATGCACACCATCGTTTTCGTGGCATTCACCGATGTCAGACCAGTCGGCGAGATACACCCCGCCATCGGGGCCGCTGATGAGGTCGATCGCACGAAACCACGGGTCGCCAGCAAACAGAAAGTCCGCTTCGTGCTTCGCGACATAGCCGGCGAGATGACGTTCTAGTCGGTCACAGTTCAGCCGGTGGCCGTGCAGATTCACGGTGAAGGCTTTGCCGCGATATTGCTTCGGCCAATTGTCCCCTTGGTAGATCATCAATCCGGAATGCGCGTGTCCGCCACCGGCGGCTGAGGTCGTGTCGGTCACGCCGATCTTACGGATGTCGCTCCAGGCTTCTTTCGTGTCCCAATGAAAATGATCGGCGGTTTGTTCCATGACGCCGAACAGGTACGGATTGAAGTGCGTGCCGTACATCCGACGGTAATGTGCGTTTGGCACAACATGCCACAGATGGCCGATGACCGTGTTGATGAGAAACATCTCGCCGTGCTGGTCGAAGTCGAAACCCCATGGGTTCGTCGTGCCATGAGCGACCGCCTCGAAAACCTTTCGCGTCGGGTGATATCGCCAGACGCCGCAGTTGATCTTCGTCCGCTGCGACTCGCTCGCTCCCGGTGCTCCGACCAGAGACGTCGCGAGGATGCCATGCCGGCCATACAGCCAGCCGTCCGGTCCCCACTTCAGCCCGTTGACGATATTGTGCCGCACGGCGTTCGCGTCCCAGCCGTCGAGCACGACGACCGGCGTCCCGTCCGGTTTGTCGTCTCGGTCGCGGTCGGGAAAGAACAACAACTGTGGAGCCGCCAACGCCCACACTCCGCCAAACCCGACTTCAACGCTGGTCAGTTTGTTCAGCCCCGCGACAAAAACTTTCCGCTTGTCGCTTTTACCGTCGCCATTCGAGTCCTCCAGAATCACGATCCGATCGCGCTGCTCCGGATCGAAGTCCACTTTGCTTTCGGCATAGGTGTAACACTCCGCGACCCAAACTCGACCACGCTCATCGGTCGTGATCGAAATCGGCTGCTGCACATCCGGTTCGTGAGCGAACAGTTCGACGCGAAAACCCTCCGGCACCTTCATCTGCTGGAGAGCTGCCTGCGGTGTGAGCAACGGCGTCGTAATCTCCTGCGTGTTCTTCGGAGCTGGAAAGTCGTCGGCTGCGCCGACAAAGACGATCCCGAAGCCAATCGAACCAGCCACCGACACCACCCAGCCAACCTGCGTCAACCATGCCATCGCTGTGACTCTTTCACGAGAAGATGCGATCACCACCCGACGTCCATCGGCAGAATCGTAACACCGCGATTGACGAGTAAAAGAGTCAACGACTCGGCACGCGAAATGGCGACATGCATTTCGCGTCGGCGGTCTACCTAAGGGTGTCTCACAATCCAACTGTCCGACGCGAGCACAAGCAACCTTCCGCAGTTTGTCGAGGTTGCTCGAAACAGTGACTGCGGCGGCTGCGAAGCGGTTGCGGTTCAGCGGGGAGTTGAGCGGTTCCGTAAGGTGACAACGATCTGCCGTTTTTAGAGTTGCGCGCCTGACTGTGACTCCCGACCGAGACTCCAACTGCTTGACCAGCCTCATCTGTCGGCTAGACTTGCCCCGTTCGAGCGAGGTGCAAGGACGCAACTCCTGGTCTGAACATTTGAGGACTTGTCGAGTTCGCCACACTGCCTGGGCCTACTGAGACCCAGCCCGTTCCCGGACGAACATTCTTTTCCTCAAGGTTGACACGATCGTTCGCCTTGCCCCAACTCCACCTGCAGGAGAGATCGTGTCTCCAGACTTTTCCAATGACTTCAAGGAGCAGGTTCGTTCGCGAACCGACCTTGTGGCGCTGATCGGCGAGTCGGTGGCACTCACGCCGTCGCGTGGTGGGGTCGAGTACAAGTGCCTCTGCCCGTTCCATGACGATCATAACCCGTCGATGGTCGTGTATCCGGATCGGCAGACCTACCGTTGCTGGTCGTGCCAGGCGGGTGGTGACTGCTTCACGTGGGTGATGGAGTACGACAAGGTCGACTTCCGCGTGGCACTTGAAACGCTGGCGAAGCGGATTGGACTGGAAATGCCGGCGTCTCGCGGGCGACGCGACGGGGAATCGACAAACTCCAAATTGGGTTTGCTCGACGTCTTGGCTTGGGCGGAAAACGAATTTCATCGCTGTTTGCTCGATTCGCAGATGGCCGAACCGGCACGCGAGTATTTGAAAGGACGTGGTTTCTCGGCTGAGACTGTCGCTCGGTTCAAGCTTGGATTTCATCCGCAGGACAGTCAGTGGTTGTTGAATCGAGCACGCGACAAATTCACGCTGGAACAACTGCAAGCGGCGGACCTCGTCAAGCAGAGCGATGATGGCAACGGTTATTACGACCGGTTCATGCGGCGTGTCTTGTTTCCAATTCACAACGACAAGGGGCAGACCGTTGCGTTCGGAGGACGAGTTTTGCCGCAGCTTGCTCGGCCGGACGAGGCCAAGTACCTCAACAGTTCGGAGAGCCCGGTCTACTCCAAAAGCAATCTGTTGTTCGGCTTCGATGTCGCTCGCGACGCCATTCGCAAGTCGCGTACGGTCGTGGTCGTCGAAGGGTACGCCGATTGCATCATTCCCTACCAGTTCGGCGTGATGAACGTCGTGGGAGTTTGTGGCACGGCACTGACGGAGGCGCACGTGAACCGGCTGAAGCGATTCGCCCAACGCGTGGTGCTGATGTTCGACGGCGACCGAGCTGGTCTCGAAGCGGCGGAGAAGGCGTTGGGCCACTTTTTGTCGGAGAACATCGACCTGCGAATGCTCGTCTTGCCTGACGGCAAAGACCCGGACGAGTTCTTGTTCGAGCACGGTGCGGATGCGTTTCGTCAGCAGATCGAGAAGGCCGTCGAAGCCTGGGATTTCAAGCTGCAGGCCGAAGTATCGCGGCATGGACTGGAATCGATCGACGCGCGGCATCGCGTGTTGATCAACATGCTGGAACTACTCGCGAAGGTTCCCAAGCTGCGCGGCACAACTCGCGAGGATGTGATCCTCAATCGTTTGGCCGGGCGAGTCGCCTTGGCGGAATCAATTGTGAGGCAGCGCTTGGCTGAGCTCCGGTCTGCTCGGCTGACGTCACCGCATGCGAGGCCGAATGGCAATGACCCTGTTGCTGGAACGCCACGTCGTGGTGCGGCGGCCACATCACCTACAACGAACACTGTTGCCTCTGCGAGTTCCAACAAATCGTTGCGAGTGGACGCTGTCGGAGCGGATCGCGGTTTAGACTTCTTCGA
>CAYSHJ010000217.1:0-8358 GCA_964430385.1 uncultured Planctomycetaceae bacterium | reverse complement strand
CAACGATCGGCTGTTTGGCAATGCCGGTAATGACTCGCTGACGGGCGGCCTCGGAAACGACACGCTCAATGGTGGCGCGGACACCGACAAGATCGTTGAAACGGGCAATGTGAACTTCACGCTGACCAACACGACGCTGACGGGGCTGGGCACCGACTCACACTCCCTCATGGAACAAGCCTGTCTCACCGGTGGGGCTGGGAACAACACGCTCAACGCCGCGACATTCACGCTGGGTTCGGTGACGCTGATGGGCGGTGACGGCAACGACTCGCTCACCGGGTCGAACACGAACGATGACTCGCTCGACGGAGGTAATGGCACTGATGTGGTCGTGATCACGGGATTCAGTAGCGTCGTTGTGGCGGATAACCCGGGACCGCCGCCGGACGCCTTCCTGATGTTCAATGGAACCACCGATGGGTTGACCTCGATCGAAGGGGTTTCGATCACCGGCGGCAGCGGCAGCGACACGTTGGACGCCAGCGGTTTCAGTGGCAGCGTGACACTCAATGGCCTCAACGGCGACGACTCGCTCATCGGTGGTTCTGGCAACGACGTGCTTTACGGCGGCGCCGGCAACGACATCCTCTGCGGCAACGGCGGCAACGATATCGTGAAGGGTCAAGATGGGCACGACATGCTGAAAGGTGGCGATGGTAACGACACGCTGTACGGTGAAGCCGGTAACGACACCATGGACGGCGGTGCCGAATACGACACGCTGACTGGCGGCCTCGGCAACGACAGCATGGAGGGTGGTACCGAGGACGACTCGCTGGATGGCGGCGATGGCAACGACACCATGAACGGTGACCAAGGCAATGACACTTTGCAGGGTGGCGGCCTCGGCGCCGATAGCCTGACCGGCGGCGAGGGCAACGACTTCCTCAACGGCAACACTGACAACGACACGCTGTACGGTGATGACGGCGATGATACGTTGCGTGGTGGCTCGAGTCGGGATCGCCTCGTGGGCGGGGCCGGAAACGATCTCATGGACGGGGACAACGACAACGACACCCTGTTGGGCGAAGCGGGCAACGACACGCTGCTCGGCGAAGGCGGAGCCGACGACCTCGACGGAGGTGATGACAATGACTTGATCAACGGAGGTGGCCTGTATGCCAACTTCGCGGGCGACAACGTGACGGACGTCAACGACCGGATCTTGGGTGGATTTGGAGACGACACGATACTCGGCGGCTCCGGCAGCGATCAGATCGACGGCGGTGACGGCAACGACCGCATCGACGGTCAAGGGGGCAACGACTCGCTGCTGGGTCGGGATGGGAATGACAGCATGACGGGTGGCGCCGGCCGCGATATCGTGCTGGGCGGCAACGGCAATGACACCGTCTACGGCGCCGCCAACGGTGTGCCCGATTCCACCGACATCGACACAATCGCCGGGCAGGCCGATGACGACACCGTCATCGGAACTGCGGGTGAGATCAACGAGGCTTTCAGCTTTGACTTGAACCTTATCATCATCTGAGATTTTGGGAGTTGCGATTACCTGACACTAAAATCGTTTAGGGCTAAGACGCTGTTTTTCTGCGCGGATTATGTCGAAGACCGAAGCCCACTCTTGCCATAAGCGGGAATCGGTTTTCGGCGATAGCGGCTTTGCTGCGCTATTTCTTGACCAACTTTAGACCGTCGGACAACGCCGGCACCGGCGTCCAATGGATTTCGACTCGCGGCATCCGTCGAGCCACGCTGGCGTTCGAAGCCTTCGCGTGAAAAGGTAACCGCGTCCGTTGTGGTTCAACTCGCCAGGCGATCTTGCCGTCGAGGTTGACTCTTCGTTGCGGAACGGTGACTTCGTCTTTTCCCTCCCTGGATTCTTCGAGCGGCTTTTCAAATAGACCATTGGGCTTATCAAACAGGTCGTCGACTTGTCCGCCCGGAGCTTTGTTGCGGTTCGGAATGACCGACTCGGTTTCTCGCTGAGCGGGTTTGAACAGCTCGGTGGTTCCCGGTTTTTTCTCCTCCGTCCGCGTTCCGCGTGAACGGCCGCCGGACTTCAAACCATCGTCCGTGGCCGGACGCGGTTGGGGCGCCGGCGCGAACGTCTCCTTCGGCTCCAGCAGCGACTCAGGCCCGGGCTTCTTCGTGGTGCTCCAAGTCGGCTTATTGGTCGTGCCTGAATTCGAGGACGTGGACGGCTTGCTGGACCATTCGGTCGGACAGCAACCCGAAGGTGTCACACAGACTGACTCGCGCGGTTCATAGCCGGGAGTGCATGAGACAGAATTCCAATATCCACAATTCGAGACGCCACTAGGCCCGCATGATGAATAACCGCGCTGCGAGTCGCAGTACGTCGGCGCGTACGAAACGGCATACGGGGAGTAGCGATAACCATACCCGTACTCCGGATAGCTGTACCCGTACCCGTACCCGTACGCCGGATACCGGACCGGGCCGAAGACGGCATCGTAAACCCAGGGGATCACACCGGCATTGGCTGCGGACGAAAGGCCAACGACCAGAGCTACGGACAACAGGCTGGCAAACCGCGACTTTCTGTGATTGACTGTCATGGCATGTCTCTCGGGGTGGAAGGGAACGCCACCCAGCTTCCAGCGTGGGCAGCGGGTATATCTTCTACCGCTCGCTACCGAAAAGTCAAACTTCGACAATCCTCATGCCACCTTCGCAGTTTGTGAATGCTTACAACCTTGTCCAGGTTGTCGAGGCGTTCTGCGGCTCGCAGAGGCCAATTCGCGTCCGCCCGCTGGACCGCGACGGCGAAGGTTTCAGCGGCGCGATTGTGCTGCAAGTCGTCGTGCAGCCCAGCCAACACGCAGTGGAAGTTGAGTATTGTCTGCGTGGCTGGCCGCCGGAAAGTCTGCCGCGCGAGCGATTGCTGGGACTGCATCGCCTGCTGGAACACATTCACCGCTGTGGCGTGACGCAGGTCGCCGTGCCGTCACGGAATCAGTTCGGTTCGACGTTGCACGTCGAGGCCGGTCAGTTCTGGCAACTGGAACCGTGGTTGCCGGGCCAGGCAGACTTTTGGTCGAACCCGTCCGACCAGCGACTGCAAAATGCGATGACCGTGCTGGCTCAATGGCACGAGGCCGCCTCACGGTTCGACGCGCGCGACTCAGAATTCGAATGGTTCGGGCAGCACGCCTCAGAAACATCGCCTACGGTGCTCGATCGTTTGGAGCGTATCCAACGATTTCGCTCGACAGACGTCGCGCAGTTGCGGACCTCGCTCGCCCGCGAAAGCTCTTTGCAGCCGTGGGGGGCAACGGAGTTGGCCGAACTCCGCCACTCCGCCCGGCGGATTCTCGATCTTTTCGAACTGTCGGTCAACCGCGTCGCGGACGACTTATTGATCTATCGGGGCATGCACTTCCGACGGCACCCGTGTCTCCGCGACGTGTGGCACGACCATGTGCTATTCGAGGGCGATCAAGTCAGCGGCCTGATCGATCCCAGCGCCGCGAAGTCGGAAACCCCCGCGACCGACGTGGCTCGTTTGCTGGGGAGTTTTCTCGCCGACAACGATGATCGCTGGGACATGGCCATCGCGGCGTATCGCAGCGTGCGGCCGCTGTCCGATCGCGAAGCGCGTCTCGCGCGTGCGCTCGATCAAAGCACCGTCTTGCTCAGCGGATTGACCTGGCTCGAACGCTTATTCGTACATCGCCGGCACTATTCGAATCCCTCGCGAGTCCTCAGCCGACTCCGACAGATCATATCGCGACTGGAGCACTTGGCAACGTTGGCGTTGACTCGGACGGAGTAGTGCTCTTGAACGGTTGAAATTCGCGGGAGTGACTGCCGGCATAACCAGCCTGATCAAGTCCGCGCGGGACATCATGCGCAAGGACAAGGGGTTGAATGGTGACTTGGATCGGCAGACCGGTTCGCAGTTTTATGAGCGAGCCGCGCTCTCGCGCAACAAAATGGCAATGCTCAAAATGAGCGGCCATCGCAAGCCCGAAGACATCGTCACGGCCGAGGAAGAAATCAAGCAGCCGTCGGTACTCGAATTCCTGGGCTTGAAGGACGAATACTGGCGCGCTATGCCTTGGAAGGCTTGCCGAAGCCGACGCTTCTTGGTAGCGAAGTCACTTGGGAAAAGCCGTATCTGGTCAAATCCGGCGATATCCTCATCTCATTTATTTTCACCGACTAACTCCTGAAGGTCTTCACGATGTCGGAGAGGCTTCCCCCGGAAGTGCTGACCGAAATCGAATGCTGAGTTCAAAAGCGTTCGTTCGCATCCCAGCTCCGGTCCCGCCCTATCCGCAACAACTTTGGTTCGATCAGCTTTGCGAACAAGTGGACGCGCTGAAGCGGCTGCAAGCCGAGACCGTCGCCGAACTCGACGTGCTGCTCCCCGCCATCCTCGGCCGCGCCTTCAAAGGCGAATTGTGATCGACCGGTTTCGATGCTTGACGCTTGAAATAGCGAACAGTTTTGGGCATCGTGTCTGCCGGTTCCGACAGTCGCGACCGAGGTTTCAGCCGTACTCGACCGCGCGCGACCCGATTGGTGGTAGGCCGCGCGCAAGATATCACGGCGCTGACCAGACAAATGACAGACACAGATTACAGACAATGACACCACGTGATTTGCCCACGAAACAGTGGTGGCGTCGCAGCTAACTTCGTGGCCGGCATCATTTGCAGCAGACACGCCGGCCATTACGGTTTTCGCGCGGCGCCACATCATCTCGGGATGGCGTGCTGCTGAGCTGTTGCCTTCGGCGCGGCGTTGAGCGATTTGGAGCGATTTGAACATTCTGTTCTGGAGGTCGTTTGCGATGGGTATTCTGGCGTGGATCATATTCGGTCTGATCGCGGGCGCGATGGCGAAGTTCATCATGCCGGGCACGCAGGGAGGCGGAATCATCCTCACCATCGTTCTGGGAGTCGTTGGAGCTTTGGTCGGTGGCTTCCTCGGAACCCACCTGCTCGGCTTCGGCGACATTTCCGGGTTCGACCTGCGTAGTATGGCAATCGCGGTCGGAGGTGCGTTGCTCGTGCTGTTTGTGCACCGGCTGGTAGTCCGGCAGCGCGGCTGAGCGGCCTACACAGAAACTGGGACAAGTCCAGCTTCTCGATCACCGGCGACTTGGATTCAATCCAATGCACGTTGATGATCCAACCCCTCACGCCCACATTGACAATGCGGGAAGGCTGCGAGACGTCTTCGCCGCGACGTGCCACGAAAGTGGCCTGCGATATGTCGTTGAGTCCACACCCCGTGAACTCTTCGAGAAAGTCCCAGTCTTCAACGAATGCCAAGGTGTCTTCGATGCTCCACTTCTTTGCCTGTTCTCTGCTTACGCCAACTCGAAAGCGGTCGATACGAACGGCCATGTTGACCCTCCACTGGAAAACAGTTTCGATCCGTGGCCACCGCGTCATGCACTTTTCAAGCCTCGTGGCATGAGCGGCAAAATATAGCAGTCACTCCTACAGAGTCAGCGCGAGTCGCCGAAGTGGTTTTTCTCGTCGAAAGGCCGCTGGTTTGTCGCCAGCAGCCTTTTCTCTTTGGTGAACTTCATCAATTCAAGACGCTTCGAATCCGCGCCAGCATCTGCTCGATTTGCTTGGACACTTTCGGGGCGGTCAGACTGTGCCTTGGTAGAGGTATTTCTGAAAGCCCGAGAACGTGTCCTTGATCCGTTCGGGTTGCCCAAGATCGGCAACTGCATCGGCGATGGCGTTGTTGTACTTCAGCTTCAGCAATGGGCTTAACTTGTCCTGATTGAGTTCGCCATCATTGATGCCATCTTTCAGCGAGTAAATGTAGACCGGCTCGCCGAAGGTGAGGTTCCAGAGTTCATTGGGAGTCGGGTAGCGTGGCACGTCCCCTTCGGTCCCCTCGTCCATGTCGATGCCATAGATGCCTTGTCCGTTGGTCGAGTAGGTGAAGCGGATCGCCAGCTTCCCGGCGTAGTTCTTCGCCTGCGCGATCCTTCAGTCAGCGCCTCATCCCATGCCTTGGCTTCGACGACCGCCAGCTTGGTGTTGCGATATTCCAGCACGTAGTCGGCCGAAAGTGACTTGCCACGCCGGCCGTAACCTTCGAGGCGTCCCGGCGCGATCGGATACTCTCGCCGAATGCGGCTCCCTTCGACGACGCCCCAGCCCGCGGCGGCGAGCGCGTGGTCGATGTGGTCGGCTCTGGTTTCGGCTTCGTTCATGGCTGCCTCAGGACGTAGCGTCCACTCTTTTTGGTGCCGATCTTTTCGACCAATCCGGCTTCGATCAATGGGCGGAGCAAGTCCATCGCACCTTGCCGAGAAACGTCCAACGCTTTCCAGATTTCGGTCGGAGCCAGACTACGGTGATCGCGGAGCAGTTGCAGCAACCGCTCCTGCTTCGGGCGTAGAACAAGTTTCTCCGGCGACTTCACGTTGAAAGCCTGAACCCGCAGCCAGACTCGCTCCAGCGTTTGTTGCAGCCCCTCAGCGCAATACTCCAGCCAGCCGCTGAGGTCTTCCCTTTCGCGACGCACCGCCGTCAGCGCGGCGTAATACCGTGGCCGATCCTCCCAGTAGTATTCATCGACCGAGAAAATGTGATGCGTGTCGAAGCCTCGCCGATACAGCTCCCACAATGACAAAGCGCGGCCGGTGCGACCGTTGCCGTCCGCGAACGGATGAATGGCCTCGAAACGGTAATGCAAGATCGCGGAACTGAGCACCGGCGACAGGCGGCTCGACTCGCTGCCCCACCACTCCAGCAGCTCGAACATCAGCCCGGACACGTCCGACGGTGGCGGCGGCACGTAATCGCCGACTCGCACCGCCATCGTGCGGTATCGACCGGCCTGCCCCTGATCCATGACCCCGTCTGCCAGCAGCCGATGAAGTGCAAACTCCTCGTTGTGCCGAATGGTTTTCTTGTTCGCGTTCTTCTCGATGTACCGCAGTCCGGCGAAATAGTTCAGCACTTCCCGTTGCGAGCGTTGGTCGGACGCCGCCAATTCCCGACCTTCTTCCAAGGCTCGCACCTGCTCCAGCGTGAGCGGATTCCCTTCGATGGCGGTCGAGGCGTGGACGTTGCGAGTGCGAGTGTCCTTTTGCAGGGCGGGAATCCACGACAGTTCGACCGCTGCGTTTTGAATCCGTTCACGCAACGCCGCCACGCTCTCGACGAGCGAAAGCAGTCGCGGACTGATCGAAAAATGCGGTTCATAGGCCATGAGATGAGTCAAGCATCAGTCAAGTGATTAGTCAAGCGGATGCGCTGGAGCCAATTCAGGCGACTGGCACAACAGATTGTCGTTGGTCGCGACACGTCTTACGAAACGTGTCGTTCACGGCGACACGTCGTCTGACACCGCCAACCGCTCATTTCCCTCGAACGGCTCATTCGCCACTGTCCAGTGGAGGATCGTCACGTTTCTTCTTCCGCTGCGTCGGTTTCTTGGGGAGTTGTTTGGCCGTGTCCTCAAGTTCTCGAATCGTGTCGTGTTCGGCTTGAGCTTCAATCGCCGCGCGACGGCGCTCCCTGAAGAGATCGAATTCTCGCGTCGCCTTCTCCTCCGCCGTCTCGCGAGAGACTGAACCGGCATCGGGAAGCACTCGGCGTTCGTTGAATCGCAGGAATTCATCGAGCTTGGTTTGCCAATCGTTGAGGAAGATTTCCTTGCGGCGTTTGGCTTGGTCTTCGGCAAAGTCCAGGAACATGACGACGATGCGATTCAGTTCTTCGATCTCGTCTTCACGCAGGTAGTTCTTGGCGACGGTCACGTCTCCCTTGCGGACCACGGCACCTTTCCAACTGGTCAACCCCATGTTGGGTTCCGCCGCGTTGGCTCGCTCGGCGATCAGTTCGGGAGCCGTCTTGCCCGTCGTCGCGAAGTGCAGCTTGTTCTGAATGACCTTGAAGACAAGCTGCGTTTCTGGTTCGGTCGGCGAGTAGTCCGCCGCCAGAGCCAGGATCATCTCCAGGCTGTAGTGCTGAGTGTCATAGGTTTTCCCGTCGGCGGCAGTTATCCGGAATTTCCGGATAACTGAATCGGGCGGCAATTCGGCCTCGGCGAAGACGTTTTGAATGTGCTCATTGATGGTGCGGACATCTTTGTGAAACAGCTCCGCCATCAGCTTTTGCGTGAGCCAAATGGACTCGTTCTCGAAACGGCATTGGATGCGAGTCCGTCCGTCTTCGGTCTGGTAGAGGATCATCTCGGATTGAGGTGTCTCGTCGGCCATCGGCTGTTTCCAAATTCCAATCGGTCGTAGCCACGTTCGCCACAGCCTGTTGAATTTCTCGTTGTGAAAATTTTGATTTATTTTTTACCCACGTCCGGTTTTCGCGCGAATGTCGTCAGCTTGGTAGGGGTTCAGTAGGCGAGCAGTTTGGTGGGCGAGTTCGT
>CAYSHJ010000216.1:0-2774 GCA_964430385.1 uncultured Planctomycetaceae bacterium | reverse complement strand
AGCGAACGGCAGTGGGGCACCGTTCGCGAGGACTACAGTGACAGCGGCAATGCTTGGGATTACTTCAGCCACGATCAGGCTCGTTCGCGAGCGTATCACTGGGGCGAGGATGGGCTGGCGGGATTTCCGATCGGAAGCAGCGGCTGTGCTTCGCGCTGGCGTTATGGAATGGCAAAGACCCGATCATCAAGGAGCGGCTGTTCGGGCTGACCAATAGCGAAGGGAACCACGGCGAGGACGTAAGGGAGTATTACTTCTAGGCTCTTCACCAACGGAAACCGGGTTTAGGACATTGAGTTCATAACGTCACAGAATGAACCGCCAAACTCAGATTCGAACCATGAACGAGCGATGGACGTCACACTTCGTGTTGGCACACCTCGGAAGTAATCAAGCTTGCGAAATTGAACAAGTAAACGACTCCACGAGATTACGGCTATGTTACGGCGTGAATGCCTACAGCGGTCGTTAATTGGCCTGTCCGCCACGGCAGCCTCGTCTTTCACCGTCCTTGCACTCCCTGCCGACAAATCGTTCGCCGGCTTTCCGGAGGTTGGCAAGCGTCGGCCTAACACGCATCGGATCATTTATACCTCGCACGGTCGAGTCTGACACTAACCCGAAGCGCAAGCGAGGCCCTGTGACCTCTGACCTCGCTTGCGCTTCGGGTTGGTGTGAAGTGTGAAGCGTCCTTCAAATGTGTCATCCGTGGCCGCGCGAGGTATAACTTCCACGCTTCTCTGCCACACCCGGCGCGGCATCAGTGCAGGCTAACCGGGCGAAGAGCCTCGATCAGCGGGTGGAAGTGCGAGTGGTGTCGGCTCATCATCGAGCCGGAGATGCGGACGCTCAGCGAGGCGCAGCCGTCGCGACCTTCCACCGTCCAGGCGGTGCCGGAGACTTCGCAGTCGTCGATCAAGCGGCCGGCGAGCTTTTCAATTTTCAGTCCCGCGAAGCGGCTCGTCGCAACGACGAATCCGCGCTCACTGGCTTCGATCAACAGCAGCCGAGTCGAGGTGCCCACCAGACCAGACGTCCGTTCGCCGACAGGCAGCGCGATCTGAACGGGCCACGCGATGGCGGTGCCGGTGTATGCGAATTGAATGGTTTCATCGGTGGTTAACTCGGCCAGCGCGACTTTAGCCACGAGCAGATCGAGGTTCGAACCAGGGGCGTCCGTCGGCAGCAGTGAAGCGAACGCGTCGCCGTATTCGCGGTCGAGTTGCTTCTTTGTTTTGACGAAGTCTTGGCCGAGGAAGACGGCGGTTTCCAGAACGATCTCATCCGGTTGTACGTCCCACGGACGTGCTCGCGCGGCGAGGCGACACAAATCCGCGACGTACTGCGTGACGGTCGGGAGCGAGACATCGAGATCGGGCGGCTCGAAGGCATACGGCGGATTTGCGGCGATGTCTTCGAATAGGCCGCGGCGGTGATGCTCATCGAGTTTGCGAAACAACTCGGCGAAATTCAGCCGCGTGTCGAGATCATCGAGCGGGCAGCCTTTGACGCAGATCAAGAACGCGGCCAGCGACGTCGTGGCTTTGAGTTGTTCGCCGTGAGGTTCAACAACCGTCTTCTCGTGTGCGGTCGCTGGCAGCCTGTCGGCGAGGTGAAGTTTCAGGCCCAACCGCTTTTCGACGCCGCCACGCCAGTCGTCGATCAGTTTGCGAGTCTTGCCATGAATGAACGACTCGAAGAAACGTTCCAGCCGCCGCGCGATTTGCTGGCGATCGGGCAATGGCAGGTTGTCATGCGCCTCGACCAGTGGCCGCACGTTGTGATGCGTCGACAAGCAGCGATAGAGGAAGACGCGGTCGTACTCGCTGCGCAGGTGCAGCGAGCCGACTTCGCGCAGGGCTTGAGCGAGGTTTTCTCGCGACAGCGGGAAGCGGCTCATCAAGTCGGTCAGTTCCGCCGCGAAGACCCAGTTCGGATCGCGATGACGGAAGTCTCCACCGTAAATGCTGGCGACCTCGAAGCCGATGACTCGCACGACTTCATTCAGCAACGACACCGCCTGCTGATCGATCAGCCAATTTGCCGCCGCCTTCGTGCCGCGTTTGCCAAGTTCCGTCAGTGCCCACGAGAGGCCCAACGTCAGCGGAGTCGCCCCGGCCAACCAGCGCCCAAAGTATGTGACCGTCTGCATGTAGCCGAAATACGGCTGCGCCGAGTGGTAGAGGTCATACGCCTTGAGCGCCTTCTGCAAATAGCCGTGCAGCGTGTTGATGTTTTGATCTTTTGGGCCGAGCGGCAGCCGTTCCAGCACGACCAGCAGATGCAGGCAGGCTCGGCTGCCCGCTCGCAGCAATTGATCCAGGCTGGTTTCCAGCAACGGATTGTCCACGCCGGGCCGATAGACCTGAGCGACTCGGGTCACGAAGGCGTGCGCGTCGTCACGGATGCGGCGGCCATCGAGCTTGCCCTCCGGCTTGTAATGCCCTTCTCGCAGACGCTGATAAAGCTGCTGAGACTCTTCGCTGATGATCTCCAACACGCGCTGGTCTTGCGCGGACAACTCGCGTGGCGCGACAGCCGGAGCTACTGCAAGCGTGTCGTCGTCTGCCCGCGGATACTCCAACCACTCGCGAAAGTTGACGAGCCGGTTGGCCAAGTCCAGCTCGCGCGAATCCAACTGCCTAGCACGATCCGTGAACTGGACAGTGGTTGCTTCCAGAAACTGCTCGATCTCGGCACGTCGCTCGACGAGTTCTTGTCGCTCGGCCTTGATCGCCTCACGTTCAGCCGTGAGGTTCCGATCCGCGTCCGTG
>CAYSHJ010000215.1:0-8508 GCA_964430385.1 uncultured Planctomycetaceae bacterium | reverse complement strand
TCTGCAAGGTGGCAACGGCAACGACGTGTTGATTGGCGGCACGAAGAACGATTCGCTCGTCGGCGGCTCCGGCCGCGACCTGTTGATCGGCGGCGCGGGTGCCGACACGCTCGGCGGTAACTCCGGAGATGACATCCTGATTGGTGGCAACAGTTCGCACAGCGGCAACATTGCCGCCTTGAACGCGATCATGGCTGAATGGACCAGCGCGAACAACTACGCCACACGAGTCGCCAATCTGCTCAACGGCGGCGGAGCGAATGGCATGACCCGGCTCAACAGCACCACCGTCCAAAACGATTCGTCGGTCGCCGACAAGCTGACGGGAAGTACGGATATCGACTGGTTTTTCCAATCCGCCAGCGACACCTTGCTCGACTTCAATTCCGCGGCTGGCGAAATCAAGACGACGATCTGATTGGCTGCGGTGTCCGCCCGAATGCGACCGCTTGAACGGACGCGAATTCGCCTTGATCGACGGCGATCACGATTCCTCTGAGGCAAGGGAGCCGTGCGGTTCACCCGCGGTCGCATCAGCAGCTTGGTCCCAGCAATTGGGTCTACGATCCGCACGCCGCTGCTATCATCGTTCGCCGCTGCTGGTTGGCTCATCGCGACCGCGAGCCACAGAAAGCGCGCGAAGATCGCTCGGACCGTCGCACATGCCAAACTTCAAAACTTGCGACACGTGCGGGATTGACCGGCCGGAGACTCAGTTTCGATGGCGCCGGGTCGGTGTCACTCGACATTCGGACTGCAATGTTTGCCATCTCGAATCCGAGAAGGCGAGACAGCGGCGTGTGCGACAGGAACGACGTGACCGCAAACTCAGCCGAGGCTGCAGCGCGATTGCCCAGGCAGACGACCTTCACGACGTCATTCGACTCTCTCGAATCCTGTTACAAGGTTTCAACGGTTCGCGCGGCCTCGCCAACAGATTCTCCACGCTGGTCAACGCATCGCCACCGGCGTCGCCGTTCGTGGCTCATGCAATCGTTTCGATCCTGAAGCTTCAAGCCGTTGCCGAGTTGCTCGCCCCTGAACCGCAACTGCCGGCCACCCTTGAGGCGAAGCGGGCAGCATTGGCTCGCGAGTTCTCCGCTTTCCTGTTGGAACAACTCCACGAACGGCCGCAGGAATTCGCTGACTTGCTCGCCGCCGCAGGATGGACGTGCCAACCGCCGCAGGCGAGGGACCGACTCGAATGCGCCTGAACCCCGATTTCGAGGTCAAATTTCGAGGCCAAAATCTCGGTCAGATTTCGCGGAGACGCACCTAATGTCGCACCGGCGCCCGTTTGGGGGCCTCGCCGGACGGGGTGGCCTCGCGCCGGCAGTGTCCAGCCCCATCCACGGCGCGGCGCGGAATCACTCATTTTGCTTCTCGGGCAACAAGACAATCCCTTCGAGTGAAACGACGCCCGTTCCCAACACCATTCGTCACACCCATCGCTTCTGCATTCTTGGAGCGAGAAGGAATCACTCACGCAGACGTCGCTCACAACCGTGAGTCGTCAGTCGCGAGCGGCCAGTCACACCCACCCGCAGCGAGGGGCCAGTCACACGCATTCCGCAGTCAGGTGCGACATCATCGGGGCTGCCATGAAGAGCGTGATGCACCAGCACTCCTCGCTTCGCTCGGCCGACTCAGAAAGCGGCCAAGGCATCCATGCCTTGCAATATTCCGGGCATCCATGCCCTTGAGCCGCAGCCGCAACATCCTTGTTGCGGTTCGTCGCCGCCGCGTGCCCGCCACGCTAATACGTCGGGAGAGACTGCCACACCTTGAACCTCGCCGACGTCTTCACTTCACCGTGCCGGCGGGCACACGTCTGGCTCCTCACCAGTGTTGCCGTCGTCGGCCCTTCTGGGTGCGACCTCGCACGTTTCTTAACGTCAGTGGCGACCCAATCCCGGCCGCCGGATCGGCAACACTGGCTGCGGATTCATGGCGGCAGCGTCCATGCTGCCGCCGAGCGGCAAGCTCATTCCGCTCCCCACGCACCGCAGCCTTTGGCTACGACGTCGCACCCGCACGACTTCGCCCTGGCACGGCATCCTGCCGCCGCTACAGGGCCGGCGTCCTGCCGGCCCGCCAAGACGTCCTCGCGGACGCAACCCAACACCGCGACTCCGCCCTCACGAGTCTTGCCCTTGGTCCACGTCCAACACCGCCAGATTCATCCGCCCCGCGTCGGCCCCGCGTCGGCCCCGCGTCAGGCCGCCGATTTCGCGTCCAACTCGAATTCATCGGCGAGGCGTCGCAACTCAGCGGCAATCTCCGCTCGGCGGTTCGGGTCACGTTTGATGACGCGGCGAACGAGGGTCGCGAACGCATTGACGGCCGCCGGCCAGCCTGATGGCTTGGCCTTCCGTGCCGCCTTACCTTTGAGGTTCTTGGCGACACCGGAAATTGACGCCTTGCCGACACGAATGTCTTCCACGACTGTCGGCGACAACGTGCCATCGGCCACAGCGGCGAGCACGGCCTTGCCATCGGAGTAAGACTTCTCGCTAACACCAGCTTCAGTCGCGGATACTTTGCGGCTGTCGATCGGTGAAATCGCTTTTGGTAAAAGCTCCGAAAGCGATCCGAAGATGGACTTCGCGGCCACGCTTTTCTTGTCGCCGCCGGCCGCAGACTGTTTCAACTTCGCCAGCCTCTTGACGATTTCCTCCCGCTTGCTGACCAGCATGATGCGGTCCAGTTTGGCGACGTTGCGGCGTCCCAACTGGCTGTTGATGACGAACAGCATGGCGGAATCACGATCGGCCAGGGCGACTTCGACGACTGACGGCTCACGTGCCGCGAGGCCACCGTTGCCATCGGGTTTCGCGACGGCTGCGCGCCAGAGCTCCCACCGACCATGACCGTCGAGAATCACCACCTCGCCGCGTTCGTTTCTCCACACGATGATCGGAGTCAAGTAGCCGAACTGCCGGACACTCGCTTCAAGGTCGGCGCGTTCGTCCCAAGTGGCAACGGGAATCAACTCCCGAAACTCTTGATCCACTTTGCAATCTTTGATCGCTGCCATGACACACCCCGCTTTCTGTTTTGTAGGTCGAACCGGAACGGTCGGGAGCAAACGCCCCAACTTCACTGCGGGGTATCGAGCAGTCGGAATGCGGGGGTGAGTCGAGCGCGCGCGGACGGCATGTTCGGCGTACTCGCGCCAAATCGCATGGCTTCACGTCTGCCGAGTCCGAAGCCACTCGGTCGAGGTTCGTGTTGTCCAATCCGGTTCGCAGTCATGCGCCGCCGTGTCCTTGGTCCACATCCAACGCCGCGAGGATCATCCGCTTCACGACAGCGGAAAGCGTCGGCCACGCCCTCACGAGTCGCGCCAATTCAGGGTCGGTGTCGGCCGCCGATATCAACCGTTCGCAGCCGTTTTCCGCCACATCGGTTGCAACTTTTGGTGCAACTGAACTCGCAAACGTCGTGTTTTCCCGATGTTTTCGACGGTCTACGGAACCGAAGGGCTATCGGCGGCGAATTGGCACGGCACAGCTTCAAACTCCTTCAGAAATTCCTCGTAGTCATGCACGTCTTTTCCAAGTCGTCCGATTTCTTGCCACCTTCGCGTCCTTTGTGCCCTTCTGTTCCAAAGCCCTTTGAACAGAAGGACCCCTCGCAGATGCGATCGTTCTGCAAGGAAACCGCCGAATTGAACAAGCGAATTCGCGAGGCCGACGGAGTCAAAACGAGCTGTGATACTTCAATCGTCGCATCGGCCGGCCGGCCCGCGAGTTTGCATTCCGGCGAGAAATTTCCGATTCTCGTTGGGATGAACGGAGACAACGCGACGTTCGATTTGCACAAGTTCGGCAATCTCTGCGAGCTCGTTGCGTCTCACCTAGACGCGAATCGCCTCCGGGTTGGATTCCAGGCCGAGTCGTCGCAGCGAGACGACGAACACGCCGCGGTCATCGCTGGGTTCACCTGTCCCGGCTTCACGAGCTGCTACATAAACACGCAAGTCGAGCTGAACCTGAGCAAATCGATTGTCGTCCTCTTCCCGGGCCGGAACCCTGGCACCCCGAAAGCAAAAGCCGACGCAGCGTCACAACCGGGCGAACCACCCGTCACGCTCTTCACTTTGACACCCTTGCCGGTGGAAACGCGTCGAAAGTGAATGTGGCCACCCAGGATTCAAGTGCGTTGGAATTCTCACCAACCCGAACGTTAATCGGCCGAGCCCGATACCCGTCGTCACCTCGATTGTAGAACCATTTTGTGGGTGGCCCTTTACTTCCCCTTACCCGAACTGCGATCCCGGGCCTCGGCGCATCGGCTAGTGGATCGCTTGCGTCGGGTTAAGTGTTCGGGCAAGTTGTGAGCGCCTACCCAATCGCGTCTGATCAAGTTGCCTTCATTGAAGCTGCAGGAGATTCCGCTCGACCATCCGGATTCGAGTAACCTGTTTCGACCTGGACCGGACAAACCGTTTGCGGCGACACCGGCAGCGATTGAGATCCTGCGGAATTCCAAGCGTTCATTCGCATCCGGGGCGAGTGGATCGCGAGCGCTGCGAACAAGCTGCTTGTGGACGGTCGGCTGGTGAGAAAGTCCATTCCGCGTGAGCCAACGCAAGTCCTCGCGGGTCTCGTCCAATACGTCGCGGACGAGGAGAACTTCATCGGCGAGCCGATTCACAGCGTCAGTGAGCCGTTCAAGGTGCTGCAAGCGTGCTAGTTCTGGGGCCGATGTGCGTGCGGACGTTGTCATCTAACACGACTGCGCACTTTTCGACGTTAAACCGGAGCGGCAGCGTGGTATTTGTTCGAGTGAGATGTGGATCGAAGGGTGTGGCCAATCCTGATTCAGTGCGCGGTTCTGAACGTCTCTCGCAGCGGGTTTTATTCGTGGCGCCAGCGTCCGCCGAGTGCGACCACGACCAAGCATGCCGCGTTGACTCAGGAGGTTCCCGAGGTGCATCGACTGAGCCGTGAGAACTACGGAGCTGTGCGTGTGCATCGCGCGGGTGTCACGACAACTTCCTGATGCCGGCTTGATCGCGCACTCGAAGCGAGGCTCGCGCGAGCCTGTTCGAGTACATCGAAGTTTTTGACAACCGCCAGCGCCTACATTCGTCATTGGGCTATGTCTCGCCGACCGAATTTGAGGCGGCCGCCGCGTGACCGAGAGAGGATGGTCCGAGGGCCAAAGTATTTTTGCGGCGGTGGGGGGCATTTTTCGCCGCGCTCCGTCTATAGAAAATCGAGTCGACTGCGCGCGGCGGAAAATGCCCCCCGCCGCCAATCCCCCAGGCCTGCGGCCTGATTCTCAGAAACCTGTTCCGTGTCAAACCATCAGTCTCACTCTTAACCCAGCGCACACAAGACTTGGGCAGGTCCAGAGTGTCGCTTCTATTTCCATCTGCGTCAGCAATCAACAAACATCTCTGAGTGCTCGTGCTTTCGATTCGAGTGGGTTCGATCTAAACTCAGACGCATGAGGTTTCAACGCACCATTCATCGAGTCTTGACCGCCGTTGCTCGCCGAGTCGTGGTGCCTGCGTATCAGCGGCGGTTTGAGCGATTTGAGCGGCTGTTGCACGAGGCTCGCCGCATTCAACATGACATACTGTTTGGACGGCTTCGTCGCTGCCGTGACACTCGATTCGGACGCGACCACGGATTTGCCGAGATCAACTCGCTGGACGACTATCGTCGCCGAGTGCCAATTTCACGGTATGACTATTTCGCGCCGTACATCAATGCGGTCGCTCGCGGTGAGTTCGCTGCCCTGTTTCCTCCCGAGGAGCGTGTCGAGCGGTTCACGATCACCACCGGAACGACCGGCGCTCCAAAGCTCAACCCTGTCACGCGCCCCTGGCTCAAGGAGTACCGCAAATCGTGGGATTTGTGGGGTGGAAAAATGTTGTACGACCATCTGCCCAAAGTCGGAGACAAAATCGTACAGCTCATTGGTTCGTGGAACATGGGCCGCACTGAGGGGGGCATTCCGATCAGCATGGTCAGTGCGTTATTGGCTCGCCAACAACGCGCGATCGTTCGTTCCTTTTACGCGATCCCCCACGAAGTCACCAACATTCAAGATCCTGTCGCGCGCTACTACACGACGCTCCGTCTCGGAATTGCCGAGCGGATTGGACTCATCGTGCTGATGAATCCGGGAACGCTGCTGCGTTTGGCACAACTCGGGGACGAACATCGCGAATCTCTGATTCGTGACATTCGCGAGGGAACGCTTTCCACCACATTTGATGTCCCGACTGAAATCCGTGAACGACTTTCGTCGCGTATTCGACAAGGTGATCCGGCACGCGCACGAGAATTGGAGCGGATCATCGAGAAAACGGGGCGACTCTACCCAAAGGATTACTGGCCGCAGCCGATCATCGCCTGTTGGCTGGGGGGCACAGCGGGCTACCAGGCGCGGTATCTGCCCGAGTATTTCGGCGATGTTCCCATGCGTGATCAGGGGCTGGTGTCGAGCGAAGGGCGGCACACAATCCCTTTTGAAGACGATAAACCTCTCGGACCGCTGGCGATCACCAACGGCTTTTATGAGTTTGTCGCGGTCGATGAAGTCGAGTCCACACAGCCAGTCGCCTTGGAAGGCCACGAGTTGGAAGTCGATCGCGACTATTACATCGTGATGACCACTTTTAGCGGGTACTTTCGTTTCAATATCGGTGATATCGTGCGCTGCCGTGGTTTCATCGGTGAAGCCCCACTGTTGGAGTTCCTTCAAAAAGGAGACCGCTGTGGCGATCTCGAAGGTGAAAAAGTGACCGAGCATCAATTCCTCGAAGCCGCCAGCGATGCGGCTCAAGAACTGGGAATTCGGCTAGGAAACCTGACTGCGGTCCCCACGCGTCCCGGACGCGAACTTCCGTGCTATGTCATCATCGTCGAACAAGCCAACGTACCCGGCATGGGCTTGGCCATTCGATTCCTCGAAGCGACAGATCGACGTCTGCGAGCGAGCAACTTTCTCTATTCGGCGCGCCGGCGCGAAAAAGTGCTTGGTCCCATGCGGCTCTGGCGGATTGCAAACGGTGCGTGGGCTCAGTTCATTCAAGCCGAAGTCGGGCGTCGAGGAACGGGCGAAGCACAATACAAGCATCCCGCACTGGTGCAGGATGCGAAATGGCTTGAGCAACTCCGGCCCGTGGATCGAGTGCAGCTTCCCGCGGAGTGAATGACTCTGGGGCTGCCATCTTGCGACAGATTTCGGCAAACTGCCGCACGACCGATATTTGATTGGCCTCCAGCGCGAGGATTGATCCGTGAACGATGGCTCATCATTCTGGGAGCGAACCTTCCGTACCGCGATGACGGCGTTTGCCAGAACCGCAGCCATCCCGTTTTACCAGCGGAAGCTGCGGCGATTCGAAGCTCTGCTGGAGCGGGCGCATTCGGTCCAGCGAGGCGTGCTCTTCGATAAGCTCCGGCGGTGTGCCAATACTCGCTTTGGGCGAGATCATGGCTTTGCGAAGATTGCCACACTCGACGATTTTCGACGTCAAATTCCCATCTCGACCTACGAGTATGCGGCTCCCTACATCGCGGAAGTGAGTGAAGGGCGGCTCGACTCGCTCTTTCCCGCCGATGAGCAGGTTCTGGCATTCGCCTGTACGACGGGCACGACTGGGAAACCGAAGTTGAATCCTGTGACGCGCACTTGGCTGCGCGAGTACCTCCGTTCTTGGGAGATCTGGGGCGTCAAGGCCATCGTCGAGCATCCCGAAATGATCGGGACGAAGGTGCTCCAAGTGATGGGGCCGGGTGATCTCGATCGCGCTCCAAATGGACTGTCAATCGGAATGGTGAGCTCGATCGCCACAAGGTTTCAGAACCGCGTCTATCGTTCCTTCTATGCGGCGCCTCCAGAGGTCGCAAACATCCGCGATCCTTTAGCCAAGTATTACACGATTCTGCGACTGGCGATGACATCGCCGGTCGGGCTCCTGGTGGCCATCACTCCCGCCAACCTGATCCGTCTGGCGAAAACGGGGCACGAGCAGCGGCAGCGCCTGATTCGCGATATCCACGATGGCACGCTCTGCGAGAGCCTTGATGTGCCCCAGGTGTTTCGGCAAAAGATCGCCAGAGCCATCAAAGTGAAACGGCCTGCACGAGCGCGGGCACTCGAACAAATCGTGGAAAAGACCGGGACGCTTTACCCGAAGGACTACTGGCCGCTGTCGCTCATCGCATGTTGGTTAGGCGGCACGGTCGGGTATCAGTCTCGCGAACTGCCCTGTTACTTCGGAGCCGCCCCCCTGCGCGATCTGGGGCTGGTCTCGAACGAGGGCCGGCATACGGTTCCACTCCGTGACGGAACCCCCGAAGGCGTCTTGGCAGTGGACGGTTCGTACTACGAATTCATCGCGGCGGACGAACGAGGATCGCCCCATGCGCGGGTCTTCGAATGCCACGAATTGGAAGTAGGCTGCGAATACTACATCATCATGACCACGTCGAGCGGCCTGCATCGTTACGACATCGGCGATTTGGTCCGCTGCCAGAGCTA